>JBGCFA010000099.1:0-21421 GCA_045106675.1 Bacteroidia bacterium | reverse complement strand
TGATGCAATAGCACCCGTCTCGAGTGCTGTATTCAACTTTGTATTTACCGCAATTCCGGTACCAGGAACAGAGTTATCGGTCCCGATTGTATTGATTGTACTGCTTGGCGGCGCGACATTCTTTACGATTTATTTTGGTTTTCCTAATTTTCGCCACTTCGGCACCTCTATCAAGATTGTACAAGGGAAATATGACAATAGTGTTGAGTCAACTAGCCAAGCGCCCAATGTTAATGACGGTGATGATCCTGATACCATTCGTGTAGAAGGCGCAGATGGTGAGGTAACAGCCTTTCAGGCATTGACCGCAGCTCTATCGGCGACGGTAGGCTTAGGTAATATTGGTGGTGTGGCGATTGCCATTGTAGCTGGTGGTCCAGGAGCAACCTTCTGGATGATCTTAGCTGGTCTACTAGGTATGGCTTCAAAATTTGTGGAATGTACACTCGGGGTAAAATATAGAGATGTCGGACCAGATGGTACCATATATGGTGGTCCAATGTATTACCTACGCAAAGGATTAGCTGAAAAAGGCATGCTAGGCTTAGGTAAAGTGCTTGCAGTCCTTTATGCAATTATGATGATTGGTGGCTCGTTTGGAGGTGGAAATATGTTTCAATCCAACCAAGCTGCGGCCCAGTTTAATACCATGATCGGAGCTGAATCTGGCTTTGCGGGTACCATATTCGGTTTAGTCGTTGCCATACTCGTCGCCATTGTTATTCTCGGAGGCATCAAACGTATCGGTCAAGTAACGGAAAAGATCGTTCCATTCATGGTCGGTATTTACGTACTCGCTGCCGTGATTATCTTATTGTTCAACATTCCTGCGATCCCTACTGCAATCGGCCAAATCTTCTCTGGGGCGTTTACACCAGAAGGAATTACGGGTGGATTTATAGGGGTATTGATTGTGGGTTTCCAAAGGGCAGCATTTTCTAATGAAGCAGGTGTTGGTTCTGCTTCTGTTGCTCACTCTGCCGTACGTACCAAGTATGCAGCTAGCGAAGGAATGGTCGCATTGCTTGAGCCATTTATTGATACCGTAGTAGTTTGTACTATGACCGCATTAGTTATCATCATTACCAATATTGATGGTGGCTTTGTAACCTATGGTCAGTCAGGAGGATTGGATGGTGTTGAGTTAACCTCAACTGCCTTTAACTCGGTAATTCCGGGCTTCTCTTATGTACTTACCTTAGCGGTTGTTCTATTTGCTTTTTCCACTATGCTTTCTTGGTCTTATTATGGCCTGCAAGCTTGGAAATATCTTTTCGGCAAACAGCAATGGGTTGATTATACTTATAAAATTCTCTTTTTGATCTTTATCGTATTAGGAGCCGCTGCCAACTTAGGCGCAGTGGTCGATTTTTCCGATGCGATGATTTTTGCGATGATTTTCCCCAATATGATTGGGTTGTTTATCCTCGCACCTAGAGTGAAAGAAGAAGTCGTGCGCTATCTCGCTGCCTTACGTAGTGGTGAGCTAGACGCCAAATAAAGAGTTTAATATCTGCGCTTATGCCCTGATTTGCTTCGGCGAATCAGGGCTTTTTTTGCCGCTTACTTAATCAGTTCCACCGTTTACTTAAAACTGCTGGACTTCTAATGAGTGCTTTCCTTCTTTCGGAAAAACGAAAGTATGAAAGCACAAAAATTTTGGATCGTTTTACTCCTGTTGAGCTGCAGCATTCTATCGCTCCAGAGTCAAGTCATCAAACGAGATGGCTATATCATTACTACTAAAGGCGACAGTCTCACAGGCATAGTTTGGACTGGCGATACAGAGGAGGCTTGCCGAGAAGTCAAGTTTCAAGTCGAAGGTGGGCCACTCAGGACTTACTCGCCTAGCGAACTCAAAGCTTATGGATTTGGCGACGATCAGCATTTTTTATCCGTACTCGTTCCGAGAACGGATAAAAACGACGTCTATTATGGCTTAGAAATACCTGTGTTTTTGCATCAATACCGATCTGGAGATGTTTGGGTCTATGAGCTAGAGCATGCAGAGGGCCGGAGTCTTTACCTTGGCAAGGAACGCGATAGTCTAAAGCTGATGCATTTTGGGCTGCAATCTGTAACACAGGAGCAAGTACGGCTTGGAGTAATCAGACTTGCTGATGGTACCACATTCACCAATCTCACGCCCGGAGCTGTCGTAATGGATCAGTCTATGCAGCGCTATTATTTTGTAGGCGGAGAACTAAAACTAATCGTCCCTCAATATCAATTTGATTTGATGGCCGTTTTACCCGCAAATCAAGCCCCGCTGCCTGCTAACTTTCCACTCAACAAACCTAAGATATTACAGACGATTGAAAAGCCTTATGTGCTTCAAAAACACAATCGTAAACCTCGTCTACAAATTGCAGTGCTGGCATATCAGCAGTTAAGCTTAATTGAATCGGAAGAAAAGGGCTCATTGGAAGGGGGCGTATTGCTAGAGGCGAGAGCCAACCGCTTTAGTCCTAAGGTTAGTCTCCGTTTGGGGATCGGTCGCACAAGTTGGATCACGCCAAAGCCGAGTGGTGATTTTTTTGACAGTGATTTTTTTATGCAAAATATCCGAGTCGGAACTGCTTATCATTGGTTAGCGGGTAAAAATGTACGCCCGTTTGTGAGTGCTAATGCCCATCTAATCAGAGTGAGCAATTTTGGGAGCTTAGAAGCAGGAGTTACTCGTTTTGTGAAACCCGGCTTTTCTGTGGGCGTTGATGTGTATCCCGTAAAATTTACTCAAGTCAGAATCGAAGGAGGATATAGTGCTCTTTGGTACGTGAGCCTAAGTACCGGCTTGGTCTGGACGCGATAGTTTTGGCGTCCTTGCTTCGAGATTTGAATACCCGTAACTTATCAATACAACCACAAGATGTCAGCTTTGTCAGAAACTAAATTGATCCGTTACCAGGAATACCGCCAACTCGAGGCCGATAACGATTTGTTTTATGAATTGTTAAATGGTCGAATTGTGAAAAAAAATGCCCCTTCTCCGAGGCATCAGATTGTCTTGCAAAACCTGAATAGAAGTATCGACCAATGGGTATTTAGCAAAAAGCTGGGGCAGATATTGCTTGCACCAGTAGATGTATTCTTGGACGAATACAATGCGCCGCATCCGGACTTAGTTTATATCTCCAAGGCCAAGGAAAAAATTATCACTCATGATGGGATTATGGGCGTGCCAGACTTGGTGATGGAGATTATCTCGCCTTCTTCTATCGTTCGCGACCGCGTAGAGAAAATGAAACTCTACGAGCGCTTTCAAATCGTTGAATATTGGGTTGTGGACCCCGCTTACGATGCTATTGAGGTTTATGCTTTAGATGAAAAGGGGCAATACGAGATATACGCCAATGCCGTCAAAGAGGGGAACGTTCAATCCAAAGTGTTGGACAAATTTAGTTTAGCATTGGACACGATATTTTAATCGCTAAAAAAAAGTAGGACGTCGATTGCTCCGACGTCCTACTCGATTTATCGTTCCGCGAATGAGCGGTAATCAAAAACTTAATAGGTAATCACGATCCCCAAGGTAGGCTGGAAAATCCCTAAGCCGTTTTCCAAAAATCTGACTTGGTAACGTAAAGGGTCCATTGGATCTACAATTGGATTATCGTTTTCGTCCTTGACGACGTCCAAAATAGGAGGGCCTGGTACCGAAAACCCATATACATTTTGAATATCTAGAAATAGATTAAAGCTCCATTTGTTGAAGAACCACTTTTTGTCTACTCGCATATCGAGCTGATGGAAAGCACCAAGTCGCTGGCTATTGAGCTGATCAAAATCTCTGATTTCGATGCGGGCCACATCCCAAACTGAGCGGAGACTAGATAATTCAACATTGGCAGGCGTATAAGGTGTTCCTGTGGTCAAACGCCATTTGAGGCCCACTTCCCAATCCTTTTTAAATTTCTTGCCTGCGGTCAGTGCTACGATATGGCGGCTATCCCATGAGGAGGGCACGAAGTTGCCGTTTTTGTCTTGAAACTCGCTCCAACCCAAGGTGTAGGCGATGATCCCGTAGAAGCCTTTGTAGAGACGCTGTTGGATCAAAAACTCCATACCATAGGTACGACCTTCTGAGATAGAGGAGGCAGGCTCATTGCCGACGACCCCAAAGTCTCCGCCTACATTGGCAAGGGAGATCGAGTCGCGAACCAAGAAAGGATAGTTGTTGTAATATTTATAATAAGCTTCAATCGCGATTTTGGTGTTGGTATTGCTGGTATAAGCGATGCCACCGACCATCTGCTTATTTTGGATATAGGTGATATCTTGATTGGCCAATTCGCCGAGGTTATTGCGATAGCCTAAGATCGTATAAGGCGGTAGTTGATAAAAAATACCCGTATTGAAGTTGACGCTCAGCTCTGGCGTTACCCGGAGGGAGGCCGAAAAACGTGGCGAAAGTTGGTTGAGCGGATTTTGCATCTCCTCCGAAAAGTCATTGCCGTCCATGCGTGCGCCTAGGGATAGGATCAGGCGGTCGTTGAATAAGCGTTGACTGATTTGCGCAAAAGCTCCGTATTTATTCAAGTTGAGCTCTGACTCGAAGTCAATTACTCCTCCTACTGGTAGAGTCTGGAAGGTTTCATTGGTGTATTTGGAGTATTCATAGTTTGCTCCATAATTGAGTTTAAAGCCTTTTGAGCGAAGGGTATGCTCTAATCTAAATTTATTTTCAACCTCCTGTGAGCTATAATCGAAGATGCGTTCGAGGGACTCGTCATTGTCAGGATGTTTGAACGCATTGTTGTTGAGCATATTACGGCTCGCTACCAATGTCCAAAAGCCTTTGTCGCCGTAGTATTTGTAACTAGCGCCGATGGTATAGTTCCATTGGGTTTGAACTGGAAGATTGCCTAAGACATACTTCTGGAAATCGGTTGAGTCAGCTCCTAGGTTAAGCGCAAATTCATCTAATGCACCAAGGCTTACGATATTGAGCTCGTGGCGTTGACCAAAGCGGAACTTATGCTTGTACTGATAGTCATTGTAGTTAGGCAGGAAGGGTAGCGCGAGTACTTTGAAAAGTAGCCCCAAATACGAACGTCGCACCGAAAAAAGGAACGAACTGTTTTCTCCACTAGGGCCTTCAAGGGTCAAAGCGACATCACTAGAACCCAAAGTAGCGGTAACACCGAGTCGGTCATCTCTAGCTGGTCGTTGGCGGAACTCAAAGACGGAACTCAATGCATTGCCGCGATTGGCGGGAAATGCACCAGAATAAAAATCAACCTCTCCAATAAAATCCACATTGATCAAACCTACTGGGCCTCCAGAGGCTCCCTGAGTGGCAAAGTGATTGATATTGGGTACTTCGATACCATCGATATAAAAACGGTTTTCGTTTGGTCCACCGCCTCTAATGAGGATATCATTACGAAAGCTGACTGTACTCGCTACACCCGGTAGAGACTGGATCACTTTAGAGATGTCTCGATTACCTCCGGGATTACGTTTGATCTCACTGGTACCTATCGTACGCAATGAGAGGGGAGCTTCTTCCTGTTGTTTGAAAGGAGAAGCTACGATCACTACTGAGTCAGTTGCATTGGCATCTTCTCGCATAGCCACCTCAACGATGGCAGGCTTAGAGTTACTGACCTGTATCTCATAAGTTACATTAGGCTGGAAACCGGTATAGCGCGCTTCGAGATTATAAAGCCCTGGTTTGAGCTTAGTGATCTCGAAGTTGCCTAGACTATCAGTGTATCCACCATAGTTGGTGCCTTGCAGGAACACCGTTCCGAATTCAAGGCCTTCATTGTTGATTTCATTATACAAGCGGCCTTTGATGACCCCATTTTGAGCAAAGCTCTCCGTCAAGGACGCAAAAATAACCGTTAAGGTCAGGAGTGCAGACAGAACATTACAAATCCGTATCTTCATTTTAGTCTTACTGGGAATTTGGATAGAATACTGCCTACTAACTAGGGTGGTATATAATTGTTTTATTGATTTATAGTTTTTTATAACATTTACTAAGATTTAATAATAATCCACGCATGCGCGGGAAATATACACTTCTACACGAATTACTACCCCTGCTCGAAGAATACGAAGCTAACGCCAATGGTGGTGCTAGTTTACCTGCATTTAGTATTTGGCTCAGTCAACGTGCTTCTGTATCTAGACCGGGTCTGGTCCCACGCGGATCTGAAGGCGAGGATAGTGCGGATACCATCTTGACGATGCTGATCTCCTATCTATTTCGCTACACCAAGCATTATACCAAGAAGGCGCTTGAAGAAACGCCTCTTAATACGATGGATGAGTTTACCTTCCTGACTACTCTTAGTTATCAAGGCAGCCTCACCAAGACAGAATTGATCCAGCAGCACCTCCTAGAGGTGACTTCAGGTATCGAGATCATCAAGCGTTTGATCAAGTCTGATTTGATTGATGATTTTCCAGATCCTAATGATCGCCGTTCTAAGCGAGTCAAAATCACTGAAAAAGGTAGTCGAGTCCTTGAAGGTGTAATGAAGGAGATGGATCGAGTGGCAATGATCTTTAGCGGAGACCTTAATGGTGAGGAACGCCGTCAATTGATGCCATTGTTACTCAAACTGAATGATTTTCATGCTTTGATCCATATGCAAGATCGCAAAAGCGAACTCAATGTGATCGAAGAAAAGTACCTTGGGATCGATGAAGTTCCGGTTCTGGAGCATGAAGTCAGCGAAGTCTAATAAAAAAGGAAAAATTTTAAAGCTTTTTCTTGCATCTTTGAGTGGTCTGCATTTTCTTTGCACTCCGTTCAATTAAGAACGGGTATATTCTTTCCTAGTTTAGTTGGTTAGAGTCCCGATAGATCGGGATTAGTCAATAGGGAATGAAAGAAAGAATTTTGACATATTCCTCCTTAGCTCAGTTGGTTAGAGCGGTTGACTGTTAATCAATAGGTCCTAGGTTCGAGTCCTAGAGGGGGAGCAGCAACAAACCGATTTTCAGAGATGGAAATCGGTTTTTTTTATTGCTATGCAGCCATGCGATTTTACATATACATCCTTTACTCGACTAGTTCAGATCGATACTATGTTGGACAAAGTCATGATCCTCATGCTCGCCTCAAGGATCATAACACAGGAGATCGACCCAATCAGCAAAGTAAATATACCTTTAAACATAGACCTTGGGAACTAAAGGCATCATTTTGCCTCGGTGAGGAACGCTCCCTTACCATTCAAGTTGAGCGATACATAAAAAGACAGAAGAGTCGAAAGTTTATTGAGCAATTAATCGACTTCCAAGAAGATTTAGCACAAATCGCTCAGTTGCTTAGAGTCCCGGTGTACCGGGATTAATCAATAGGTCCTAGGTTCGAGTCCTAGAGGGGGAGCAGCAAAAAGCCGATTTTCAGAGATGGGAATCGGTTTTTTTTATTGTGCATATTGTTATGCTTGCTAGGGCGTATTCCAAAGGACCCTGCTTTTTAGATTCTTGTTTCTTGTTCGGCCTTTGTACTTATCTAGTCCTGCTTCGCAGAACGCTTGGCTTTTGAAGGCGTATGCAATACGCCGCTACGACTAGAAATTTGAGCTGTCTTTTTTGTTTTCCTTCTCCGCTTCGCGGAACGCTCTACTAGAAAGAGCGTATGTGATCCCCATCTAAGGAGACTACTGGCTCGTTTTTTTGTCTCACTTTATGACTTTTAGCTACTTAATAAGCTGGCAAAGCGTTCTCCGAAGGAGAAATACGCATAAAAATATAGGTATCTGAATATATATTGATTTGTTGTTTTCACGAACAAATAAGACAGCAAAAACCCCAGCTAAGCTATAAAAGCTTGTCTTTTGCTATGCTCAAAGGCTTTGGTAAACCCGAACAATTTTTAATGCTTGCATTTTCGCGGGGACTCAATTGTGTATAAAATGGCATATACCAAAAAGGATATCTTTCGGCCGAAGGAAGCACCCTTAAACTCAGCTCTTTTTTAAGCCTCGATTAGAGGTCTACCCTTCTCGTAAACTCTTAAACGCAAATGTTATGTGCATCTTTCTTTCAAAGCTGCTAGGCTGTTGTCGTAGCCTATGTACACCGTCTTTTTGTTGCCTTGTCTTTGCCCTATTTATCTATGTTGTACCCGCCTCAGCTCAAATTGTGGCCATCGAAGATCCAATCGGTCGTGCTGCCCCCTCTGATCCCCCTAATAACCCTGACCCTACAGATGACCAAGATGGCACAGAGCTCTCTATTTTAGATGCTAAAGCTATTACACTCGCTATCACCCCTCAAAAAATAAACATTGAACTTAGTCCTGATCAACTCATTAAACAGCTTGCCCTATTCGACATATCTGGTAAACTAGTATTTGCTCATACCCCCAATAGCGCTAAGTATGACACTCAATTTGAACGAGAGTTTGTCGGAGTTCATATTCTGATTATTCAAACTTCTCAAGGAATCATGCATCAAAAACTGCTTTTGCAGTATTGATATAGATCACAGTTTTTTATTTGAATCAGCCTTCCCAAGCTTTTCGAGGTACCAATTTCGATTAGTGAGGGAGGGTACTTTTTTTATCTCTTCGACTAAGTCTTCTTTTTGCTTCTTGTTGACAACCTCTATCAGCTTGCGAAGTATAATGATGTCATCTTTAAGCTTTTGCTGGATCATTGCGCTTAACTCCTTATGTCGACTCAAAAACGTTTGTAAAGCGTTCAACTCACTTTCTATTTCTATGCGTTCTCCTCTTTCGTAGCGGGCTTTGATGCGTAATATTCGAGCGGAAACTTCTATGCTAGCTTGATGGTATCTTTGATTGAGCAAACGAATGGATTTACTGTAATCTTTTTGATCAAAGAAGTATAATGCTTGGCAGTAAGCATAGGTTTCTTCGCGTTCCGCAAGCGGTAAAGACATATAATATTCCTCGATGAAAGATCGAGCTTTCTCTGCCAATCCCATCCCCAACCATATCACCACGATATTGCGATAGGTAGCCCAAGAAAATACCCCATCTCGGATCAAAAGCTTCTTATCTAAGCCCCAGTCGTACAAAAAGTCTAGTTGAGACTGGTAGTATGTCGCCTTTTCTTGGAAGAATGAGCGAGTGTAAAAATTAAGGATCGCCATATAGATATCCTTAAACTCATTGTGGCCGAGCCAGTCGCTATGCAACCATAATTCATTGACGAGTTCATAGCTTTCTTCTTCATAGGACAACATCCGATAGGTCAACCAATAGATCTTTAAAACCGGCATATCCTGAAAATCTTCATCTGAGTCTAATAACTGGAAGGCTTCTTCCACAAGTCGCAATTGACTATTGGATTTGCCTCGTAGCCTATCATTGGTATTGACTAGGTTGAGTCGGAGCTTTTCATGGATCCACCACGAGTCGAAATATTGAAAGTAATCTTTCCTTGGGCGATCGATTTTAAGGTCAACATGCTTGATTTGAAAGAAATAAAAGAGCTTTTCTAGTTCATATAACAGATAGTAATAAGTAGAACCTCGATCATGGCGAGACTCGATTTTTTTTCGAATTTTGTTCCATTGAATGATAAATAGGCGCTTAGCATTTCGCTGATTCAAAGATTTGATCAGATAGAGATCCATGCTGTTTTGATCTTTACGAAAAGAGAGCCACGCCAAATAGCGCTCAATATACCGCGTCAACTCGGTTTCAATTCGTCTAAATCCAGGATCGGCAAATATATCTTGGGGCGACTTTTTCTTTGGAAAGAAAGAGTGCCAAATATCCTCAATGGGGTCTTTATTAAGGATGTGCTCTACCAATAGCCGTGCTTTATCCTGTTTAGGGGGAAGCTCAAGCTGTAACCACGGCAAGAGATTTCGTTTCTCTCTGGGAGTAAGCAAAGCAATAAGTCGTGCTACTTTACGGTTTTTCATAAAAAAGCACTATGGGAAAATCCGAACAAATGTATTTGTAATTAAGCCTCATTTCTACCCTATAGCGATTGAAGGACTTTATTTCACCCTAATTTAACGATTTATTTTTGCGAACAAATAGCCATAACACGACTTGGCTTCGGTCTATGCTTCTACTATGTTGATAAGGCCTTCTAGGAGAGCCCCCTAGACTTACTCAAAAACTACAGAAATAAAACAAGCATGAAAACAACTCAGTATAAGATTGGATTCTGTATCGTTTTATTGATCAGCTCATTGGCTAATCTCCTTGGCCAAGATTCTGTACAAATTGGTGGTTTGGTGATTGATTCACTATCTACTAGCCCTCTAGGTTTTGCTACTTTACTAATAGAAAAAGATACCAAGCAAATCACCGGTACTATAGGAGCAGAAGATGGTAGTTTTTTGGTCATTTTACCAAATCAAGAAGGACAAAGCCTTATCATTAAGCACATCGGTTATCAGGACAAGAAAATCCTTTTGCCGATTAAGTCTTCGGGTGAATCACTCCAATTGGGTAATATTCATCTGATTCCTCAAGATTATACCGTAGATGTAGTAGAGATAGAAGCTCAAAAGTCGATGTTTAGTCTTGGGCAAAATGGCGCTATCTTATTCAATATCGCGGGCACTACATTGAGTGGGATTGGTAGTGCGGCTGACCTTGTCGAACGCACCCCCGGTATTACCCTTGACATCGGAGGTAATATTGTCCTCAATGGGCAGCAAGGAGTTTTGGTCAAAATTGACGGACGTGATATCCGTATGACAGGCGCGGAATTACAATCTTATCTCAAGAGCCTTAATAGCCAAGATGTAGATCAGATTGAAATCATTCAAAATCCCAGTGCCAGCTATGATGCATCTGGAGCTGCAGGGATTATCAATATCAAAACCAAGAAATCGCGCGAAAAAGGCTTCGGTGGTAGAGCCAACCTAAGTAGTAACTACGGTCAAAATCTGCGTTACCGAGGAGGGATCAACACCAATTGGCGACTAAGTGATAAAGTCAATCTCAACACTCGCGCCAATATCTCACGTGGCAAAACCATCGGCGACCTCGATGAGCAACGCCTCATCAAATCGACCCAAGAAAACCTCATCCGCAGCAATGATCGCCTCTATAGTTATTCCAACCAGACGCTAAATGTAGGCTTAGATATCAATGCTTCGGATCAACATTTTGTCGGGATTGTATTTGATCTCTACAATGAGAATAACCAAGACTTAACCCAGAGTCAAACCACTCTCTATCAACAAGATGTGCTGAAATCACGAGTTGACTTTGACAGTGATGGTAAGCTGACTTGGACCAATTATAATACTACCTTAACCCATAATTGGACTATGGATACCTCTGGGACTGAAATCGTAACAGTCGTAGACTATGGCAAGTATTCCACAGACGGTCGTTTTGACATGCAGTCAGACTTTTTCAATGCGGCTGGTGTTCCTTCCGGCGATCCTATCTTTCGCAGGACTACCAATCCCAACCTCATAGACCTTTGGTCAATAAAATCTGATTTTAGCACGGAGCGTCCCGGTTTTTACTTAGAGGCTGGCTACAAAATCAGTCATGTCAAAGCAGATAATGATTTCAAAGCCCTCCGTCTCCAAAATGAGCTCTGGCAAAATATCGAAAACCAATCCAATCATTTTCTTTTTAATGAAACAATCTATGCTGGCTATGTGGGAGCTGCTCGAGAGTTTATTGGCTTGAATTGGTATGCTGGTTTACGCTATGAACATAGTATCTCAGTTGGTAATTCAATCACGATTGCAGATTCTTTTCGTCGGGTCATTTCTCAGCCATTCCCAAGCTTTTCGATCAGCAAAAGCATCAAAGATTTAAATATATCCGCAAGCTACTCACGCCGTATCAGTCGGCCTGACTATCAGGCACTTAATCCTTTTGAATTTTATCTGGATGAATACTCTTTTTGGAAAGGGAATCCAGCATTACTCCCTCAGACTACCCATTCACTAAGCTCCAATATCAACTATAAGAGTCGCTTAAATGTCTCTCTTGTGTACAGCCACAATAATAATTTGATCATGCCAGTGGCCATCCAAGATGACGCAACGAAACGAGTGTTCACCACTCGCCAAAATATAGGCAGCTCTGATTACTTCGGCATGTTTGTCAGCCACAATGCGACGATTGCCAAACGTTGGACTCTCTATCACAATGGCGGCATCTACTACAATTCCATTCTTGATGAGACCAATGATATCGGCACCATTACGAAAGGATTACAAGGCTATTACCTCAATTCTTCACACAGTATTTCGCTGCCTAAGAGTTATAGCATAGAGGCCACTCTCTCCTACAATGGACCCAATGTTTCCATCTGGCGGTCAGAAGCTTACTTCTCCCTGGCGTTCGGTGCTCGCAAGCGCTTCAAAAACAATTCGACGCTTAGTCTCAGAGTTTCCGATGCACTCAATACAATCCTTTATCAGAATTCATATATCTACGAAAATGTGGAGTTTACTAATCAGTATAAACCAGAAACTTTTCGTATAAGCCTCGCATATTCTTATGCCTTTGGCAACCAGAAAATACAACTCAAGAAAAAAGAATCGGGCTTGCAAGAAGAAATAGGCCGAATCAATCGTCAAAACTGATCTGCACGGACATTAGCTCGCCTAAATGTCTGACAATATATGTGCTAGGGAGTTCCCTCAGCCAAAGGGACACCTATAAGAATTTGGTACCAATAAGCGGTTGTCGAAAAGCTTTAATAGAGTAGACACAAAAACATTAATCTCATTACAATGAAAACTCTCAAGTTCAAAGGTAAACTATCTATCGACAAGCAAACTATCGCTCAACTTACTGATGCTCAGCTAGAGAGCATTCAAGGTGGTAAGGCTTCTTCTTCATCTACGCCTGCCAGCGACGGATGTACTAACTCTTGTAACTCTTGCATCAACTGTAAGTGCAAGTGCGAGTAAGCTCAAACTGATAGGAAGGATAGGGACTTCACAATCCCTATCCTAACCTCTTTGATTGTAGGAATGCTGCCACATTCCTAAGCCAGAATCTACGAAAAATCATCTTCTGCCCCAATTCCCGTTGCTATGATCCAGCGTTTAACTGAGCTTCAGCAAATCCAACAGATTGTAACCGAGCATCCTCCGGCCAATGATGGTTTGTTTGATGGAGAATTAGGTGCTTTCCTATTTCAATGGTATTGGGCGATAGAACGAGATGAAGAAAAGCTCGAATCTGCCTTCACAAAATTGAGTGCGATATTTGATCGCGTCAATTCGCAGACTTCAAGCCTCAAAGGAGATTCTTTTGCCAATGGTATGGCTGGGTTCGCTTCGGTGCTTACTCATTTATATCAGCGTCACGATCTGGACCTCGATCTCAACGAACTGTTGGGAGAAGTGGACCAGATGTTAATTGCTTGTGCCCAAACCAATATTGAAGCGGGTAATGTAGACTTCTATCACCAAGCTATTGGCACGATTTCCTACCTAAGCCGGCGCTTGCCTGACAAGTACATCGCCAGAAAACTACAGGATTTATTAATTAGTCTCAAAAAACACGGTGTAAGCGACCAATATGGATTTCGCTACCTAAGTTCTATTGGAGGCGGCAAAGGCACTTCTTATGACCTCGGATTGGCCCATGGCCTTTGTGGACTTTGCCTAACGATACTACCTCTCATCGAGCAGCCAATGTTTAGGGCTCTAGCTAGAGATATCGTCAGCCCAGCCATCGATTTTTTATTATATAGTTTCGACCTCGTCGAACGCTCTGACTCATCTTTGACAGGCCCTCAATGGTCGATCTTCCCCATTTTGGTGGGCAGCGACGATCATAAGCCTGAACTTACCAATCGCCTCGCCTATTGCTATGGCGACCTCAATCCCCTGTTGGTGCTAGTCATGGCCCAACGTTATCTGCCAGAACGTGCTGATCAGCTTCAAAAAGTGATTACTCGTTTGCAGGAGCGTGTGTGTGTCCTTCAGACAACAGCTGAAACCGGGATTGATGACGCCCATTTTTGTCATGGGGCGAGTGGAGTAGCACTGATTTTTCAAAGCCTATATCGCTTAACAGGTGATACACTTTATCAAGCAGCTTATCAGTATTGGATTGATCAAACCTTTCACTATCTGCGAAAGGACATCAGCAAAGCTCAATATGCTGGCAATGAAGCTAGCCTATTAGAAGGATTTAGTGGCATCGGACTCGTATTGCTCAGCCATGAAGCTGAGACATATCTCCCTTGGCCAGAACTATTCCTCTTACCCTAACCTTAGATTCTTTGGCTATGAACGCTCCCTTTATTATACATGACCAGACCTTGGTTCGCACCCCACTTTTTCCGTTCAGCTTGCCTGAAAACGAAGAAGCACTACTCTCTTTTTTCAAGGAGCCAATCACTCAAGAAGCATTATATCTCGCTTCTCCAAACTTATTACGTGAGTTTCAAAAATGGGCAGACGGAGAGTTACCGCAGGGGAAAGACTATGACCGCCTGATCATCGCCTTGACCAAATATTACCTCCGGATGCATAGTCGATGCACGCCTTTTGGATTATTCGCTGGGATTGGGATGGCAAAGTGGAAGCAAGATATCATCGATCAAGATAGTCCGACTCCATTAGTATCTGCACGTCATACGCGCTTGGATATGGGTTTTATGTGCCGTTTAGCCGATAAATTTCAGGCTTTGCCGATCATGCAAAAGGTCATGCGCTATTTTCCCAATAGCAGTATCTATCAAATACAGGATATTATTCGCTATGTCGAGTATATCTATCACGGATCTTCTAAATCTTACCAATTAGCAGCCTTAACGACCACTGACGCGATCTCTGAGATTTTGGCGCTAGCAAAAGAAGGTAAAACGATACTTGAACTCGCCGACATCTTGACTGACGAGGAAATAAGTATTGAAGATGCCTCTGAGTTCATCCAAGCTTTGATAGACTTTCAATTATTGGTCAGTGAACTAGATTTTTCCGTAACCGGAGAAGAATATGTGCTACGCCTGCTGCAAAAAGCTGAAATCGTTTTCGCCCAGAGCAAAGATGAAGCTCTTGGCTCATTTATAGATTGTCTGCGGCAAATCATGCTGGATCTAGCTGAACTTGAAAAGAAACCTCAAAATTCAGTGGCCGATTATCGCGCCATTATTGACAAAGCTGGGGAGTTTGGCTTAGATATCGCGGAGCAACGCTTTTTTCAAGTTGATCTCAATCGAGACTATGGACAATTAGAGCTTGGCTATAAGATCAAAAGCAGTCTGAAAAATGCGGTCAAAGTATGCGCTCGAATGTCGAGAAATGTAGCGCATTACCGTCTCAAAAAATTCAAGGAAAACTTTACTCGTCGATACGAAGATCAAGAGGTTTCCTTGCTTGAAGTATTAGATGTCGAATGTGGCGTCGGCTATGGCGAGATGCTGCTCCGGGATGACAATGAACTTACCCGAGATTTGTTTTTTTCTCCAGGTGTCGGCAAAGATGAAATAAGCTGGCATGCTATTAGTCGCTGGAAAACCGAAAAACTCATCGAATTGAGTCGTACTGGAGCAGAAGAATATGTCTTGAAAGATGAAGACATCAACCAATTCGAATTCGACGAAGCGAACTTACCTCCCTCCTTCTCGCTTTTTTATCGCTTGGTAGGCAAGGGAGATATCTTGCTAGAAAATGTTGGCGGTAGCAGCGCAACCAATTTGCTCGGGCGTTTTTGCCACTCCAATGCTGAAGTCAAAAAACTAGTAGAAGAAATCGCCAATGAAGAAGCGAGTCGCAATAGCAATGTGATCATCGCTGAGATTGCCCATTTACCTGAAAATAGAGTAGGTAATATTCTCCTAAGACCGAGTATTCGGGAGTACGAAATCCCTTTTCTCGCCAGTAGTCCTCTGGATAAAGAACATCAGATTGCAGTGGATGACTTATATGTTTCGGTAGTGTGGGATACGATTTATCTCCGCTCCAAACGTCTTGGCAAGATCATCCAACCGCGCTTATCTACGGCACATAATTACTCTTTCAATTCGCAGCCGGTCTATCAATTTTTGTGTGATCTCCAACAGCAAGGCCTCAAAACCCATATGAATTTCAACTGGGGACCGCTATTGCGCCATTTCAAATACCTGCCCAGAGTTCGTTACAAAAATTTGATTCTTTTCCGCGCGTTCTGGCAGCTTCCTAAAGCAGACTTTCAAGCTTTTGTCAAATCCAGTGGCAAGCAAATGATGATTGCTTTTGCCGATTTTAGAGAGGCCCAGCGCTTACCCGAACGCTTCGTGCTCTCGGATATGGACAATGAACTGTTAGTGGATGCTAGCAATGAATTAAGCGTTCGTTGCTTTCAAGCGACGATCAAAAAACAGAGACAAATAGTCCTGAAGGAATTTTTATACGACGAAGAGGCCCGCATCAAAACCCCTAATGGAGATGCCTATATCGCCAATCAATTGGTGAGTACCGTCATCAAAAATGAAGCTACTTATAATCGTGATCTACCGGTCCACCTTACCGTCGATAAGCCCGTTCCGGAACGCTTTTCCAAACATTCCATTGGGGAGTCATGGGCCTATTTTCGCATCTATTGTGGGACCAAAACGATGGATCGCATCCTCTTGGAGGTCATCACTCCTTTGGTCAAGCAGTTTCAGCAGGTGGGGAGCTTGGATCGTTGGTTCTTTATCCGTTATAGAGATAAAGACGATCATTTACGGGTACGCTTTCGCTCCGATAATCCGGAGCAGTTGAGATTGATTGAGGCCGGCCTTGCCGAACGCTTAGCTCCATTTGAACGTTCCGGCCTAGCCTGGAAAGTAGAAAAAGGGACCTATTTCCCCGAAGTCAACCGCTATGGACGAAACAATATTGAGCGCTCAGAGAAGATGTTCTCCTTGGAGGCAGACTTTATGCTCGGCTTTATTGGACAACTCAGTCAATACGAAAATACCATCCTGAGACATTTATACGGCGCTAAGTTTATCGATTTACTGCTCAGTCGTTTTGGCTTCAAAATCGAAGAGAAGCAACATTTACTCAACCTCTTACAAGGTGGTTTTGAAAAAGAATTCAACGCAAAATCTTCTCGTAAACAAATCTCTAAGAAATACCATAAGCACTATCCTCTACTAGAAGAGCTTTTGCAAGGGACCAATCCTCTTTATGAGCCATTGGATCTGCTCTTAGACGATTATCTGGAGGCGCTAAAGCCTTATTGTGATGAGATCGCGAGTATGAATCAAGACCTCAGTCTCGAAACAGATTTTGAAGGTTTGATTGCGACCTATATCCATATGTTTCTCAATCGCTTACTGCCTTCGTATCAGCGCAAAAATGAGTTTGTGCTCTACCATTTTATGCACAATTACTATCGTTCGCATAGCGCAAAAAATAAAGTGATCCAGTCCATCGCCTCTACGCAATAATATCGGCTAAACACAATAACGATGATCCGGAAGAAGTTTCCATCTTATATCCAACATGATATCACGGATTGTGGGCCTACCTGCTTGCGTATTATTTCCAAATATTACGGTCGGGAAATATCATTGGATGCCGTTCGCGAGCTAAGCGAAAAAACACGGGTGGGAACGAATCTTCTCAGCCTCAGTGACGCAGCTGAAAAGCTAGGCTATAACAGCCTCGGAGCAAAAATCACTTTTGAGAAATTATCCAAACAAGTACCTCTACCAGCGATTGTCTTTTGGCAACAAGAGCACTTTTGCGTGGTCTATAAAGTTACCTCCAAAAAGGTGTATTTGTCTGATCCCAGTGGTGGTCTTTTGGCCCTTAACCCAAGAGAGTTTCTCAAAGGTTGGACAGGTAGTTCGACAGGAGATGAAGGCATTGTATTATTGTTGGAGCCAACCGACGCGTTTTTTGAAAAAAATACGGATAAAAAGATCCAGAAGGCTCCTCTTGCCTCTTTTCAGCGCGTATTTTCTTACTTTTTTAAGTTCAAAAAACTATTTGCGCAAGCGCTCATCGGACTGCTTTGTGGGAGTTTGATCAACCTCTTCTTCCCCTTCTTGACCCAAGGGATTATCGATGTTGGTATCGCCAATCAGGATATAGACTTTATCTATCTCCTTTTATTGGCTCAGGTCTTTCTCTTTATCGGTAGTACTACGATTGAAATTCTCCGTCGGGTGATCTTGATGCATATCAGTAGTCGGGTCAATATTTATTTACTGAGCGATTTTTTTAAAAAACTATTTCGCTTGCCCATCAGCTTTTATGACGCCAAAATGACGGGAGATATCCTCCAACGCATTGGCGACCACCAAAGAGTAGAAGCACTCCTGACTTCAGGAACTTTGAACATCCTCTTTTCGATGGTCAATCTGGTGGTCTTTGGGGCGGTCTTGATTTATTATAATTGGGGGATATTTGCCCTGTTTGCCATTGGTAGTTTATTATTCTTTTGGTGGATCAAATACTTTTTAAAACGTCGGGCAGAGATAGATTTTTTGCGCTTCAATCAAAACGCTACCAATAGTGAAAAAACCTTGGAGCTGATCTACGGTATGCAAGAGATCAAACTCAGCACCAATGAAACCCGCAAACGTTGGGAGTGGGAATATCTGCAAGCCAAATTATTTGAAATCAACCTGAAAGGCTTAGCCCTAGACAATTGGCAAAACGGTGGCGCTTCGCTGATCAATCAGCTCAAAAATATCCTCATTACCTTTTATGCTGCGACCCTCGTTCTCAATGGGGAACTGAGTCTCGGTATGATGCTTTCGATCTCCTATATCATCGGACAGATGAACGTGCCGCTCTCTCAATTACTCGAGTTTATGCAGTCTTATCAAGATGCGACTCTCAGTATGGATCGGATCAATGATGTCTATAAGCAGGAAGAGGAAGAGAACCCTAATCAGACTTTGGCCTTGCCCGATCGGCATAGCATTCGAATTCGAGATCTATATTTCCGCTATCAAGGTACTCGTAAAGACAATTTTGTGCTTCGAGGACTAGATCTCCATATCCCAGAAAATAAAGTTACCGCCATCGTAGGCTCCAGTGGTAGTGGCAAAACTACCCTAATGAAGTTATTACTCAAGTTTTATGAGGCTAGTCAGGGTGAGATTAGTATTAGTGGTGCTTCGCTGAACGCTATCCCGCATCGCCTTTGGCGTAGAAATATCGGTGCGGTGATGCAGGATGGTTTTTTGTTTCCTGATACTATTGGGAACAATATCGCTGTAGTAGACGAAAAGGTAGACCGAGAGAGACTCATTCAAAGTGCCGATATCGCCTGTATTCGAGAATTTATTGAGTCTTTGCCCATGGGCTATGAGACGAAGATCGGGGCCACCGGCATGAATCTCAGCGCAGGACAAAAACAACGTATCCTGATCGCTAGAGCGGTGTATAAAAACCCGCAATACCTCTTTTTTGATGAAGCCACGAGTGCTTTGGACGCGAAAAACGAGCGTCATATCAAAGAAAATTTGGATCACTTTTTTGCGGGTAAAACGGTAGTGGTGATCGCGCACCGTTTGAGTACGGTCAAAAATGCTGATCAAATCTTGGTCCTAGATGATGGCCAAATCACAGAGTCAGGCAATCACGAAGAATTGATCGCGCAACAGGGCGATTATTTCAATCTGATACGAAACCAACTAGAAATCGGTGTCTAAGCAATAGCAAAATGAAGGAAAATTTATCCTTTTATGAGTCGGAGGTCAAGAGTATCCTGGGTTTACCACCCTCGTGGCTACTCAGGAGTGGAAGTTATCTCATTGTAGGAGTACTGATTCTCTTTATTTC
The DNA here is from genome assembly GCA_045106675.1 of Bacteroidia bacterium. Classification (GTDB taxonomy): domain Bacteria; phylum Bacteroidota; class Bacteroidia; order J057; family J057; genus JBCAWW01. The sequence continues at coordinate 1,762 of JBGCFA010000099.1, read as the reverse complement.
TCTAGGCTTGTTTTGGCGCTATCCGGATACTTATACGATCTCAGTCCAAACTTTTGAGCCAGGGGAGCTTATTCCTTTGGCCTTGCCCCTCGGAGCTGAGTTAGACACGATTCTCGTAACGGATCGTCAACAAGTAGAGGCAGACGAAATGCTACTCCTTTATCGTAATGGAGCGTTCCGCGAAGCGCTCTCTAGCCCACATGCCGGTCAAATTTTTTGGCTGGGGGATGATCAAAAAGGAACTCCTCTGGCTCTCCTAGCAGATACCGATCCTTATGGGGTAACAGTGAGGGTGGATAAGCAGTATCTGAGTATGCTGCAAGTCGGAGAAAGAGTTTCGCTGCGGGGGGCAGAATCCCCTGTAAGCTTTGGGTATATAGAGCATTTTCGTCCAGAAGGAGCTGCTTTTGTCGTCCAGATCAAAACGGAAAAATTAAGCACGCTTGATGCTTTTGCCGATGAGCTACAACTTAGTTTCATCACGAATGAAAAACCCATTTTTGCAAAACTACTAAACAATTGAGCTATGAAAATAGGATTGCTAGTCTTCGAATTAGGCATGGAGCGAAACGATGCCATGCGCTTGTTTGAATATGCCCAAACGGCAGACAGACTTGGATTTTCGCGATTTTGGTTAGGTGAGCATTATGATGATCCCCTCAACTATTGGAGCAATCCAGAGCCGCTTCTCCCCTTGATACTCGGTCATACCGAACATATCAATGTGGGTACTGCTGGCATCCTTGTACGACTGCATTCCCCTTTTCGAATAGCGACCAATTTTCGCCTTCTCAATTCTATGTTCCTAGGCCGAGTTGATTTGGGGCTAGCAGGTGGGTATGCCAAAGATCCTGTCGTAAAAGCGCTGACCGGACATGATATGGAAGCGTTCTTGGCACAAGACCGATACGAAAACACACAAAAGATAATCTCTCTTTTTAGAGAGGAGGCCAAATATCTAGAAAAGGGATTGTTTGTAAATCCTACCAACTTTCCTGCCCCCAATCTATGGTTATTGAGTTTTACCTACAATGGAGTAGATTATGCAGTAGAGTCAGAGGCTAATTATTCACGGACTTTATTTCATTCTGTCGCGCCCAAGGAAGGACAAAAGGAACATGTAAAGCGATACCAAGATAACTTCTTCGAGAAACATGGATATGAGGGAGGAATCAATATTGCCTTTTCTGGTATCATCGGTAAAGATCGCGCGGACGCAAAGAGACGTTTTGAAAAAACCTCTTATGCTAGCAATCCTTTTTATCAGGCAAACTTATTGGGCTGCAAAAATGAGTTTTATGACAAAGTCATGGAAATGCAAGAAACCTATGGCGTCGATGAAGTGATTTGGCTTGATATGGGGCCAGATATGGATCATCGACAGGAATCATTAGAAGTTATAAACGAAATGTTCGCCTTGAATCCGTCTGTTGAAGCGGTACGCGTATAAGCGGATTTATATTAGGAAAGACGAATAATTCGTAGAAGAATAGTTTAATATGTAAACTCTGGAGAGAGCAGTAAGTGACCGATTTTCAGCAATGGGAATCGGTTTTTTATGTGCCAAAGCTCCTTATTCCAGTATTTGTCGCACCGCTCCTAGTCCTGTCTCTGCGGCCCCATGCACAGTCTGATGGTGCCCGTTCAAATTCATCGCCTCGCCAGCAAAAAATAGCTTGTCATCCACCGATTGAGCAGCGATAGAGCGGGATTTTCCTATGCCGACAGTGCTATAAGAATAAGCTCCTCTGATAAACGGTTC
>JBGCFA010000098.1:0-8344 GCA_045106675.1 Bacteroidia bacterium | reverse complement strand
GATTAGGCCATATCTCCCATTAAGCCCCATCACCATATATTTGGTTTGGGTAGCCTTTTCGAGGGTTTTCGCAGCTTTCTTTTGAGTTTTGACTTCTTCTTTGGCCTGCTTACGAGCGGACTTTTCAGTAACTGGCTCTTGGGCCAAGATCGCGAGCGGCAAGCAAAAAAAGCAGAGCCACAAAAAAATTTGGTTAATGTTTTGCATGTAAAAGGAGTTATGTATTCTTTACCCTTCTTAGAGTCAAAAACACTCCCAATAGTTGCAGCCTTAGCGAACAAATGGACAAGCGTGTCGGTTTTATAGACCAATGTGTTATTTTTACAGACCTATGGAAATCGAAATCACCAATCATCCAGAGACAAATCGCTTTGAAGGCAAGGTCGAAGGCAAAACTGCGGTAGTAGAATATATGGACCGACCAGACAAGATTGTCTTTACCCATACCGAAGTACCAGTAGGTCTAGAAGGTAAAGGGGTTGGGAGTGCGATGGCTCAGCATGTGCTTGATTATGCCAGGGAGCAAGGCAAAAAGGTATTGCCACTTTGTCCTTTTATCAAGGCTTATATCCAACGCCACCCAGAATATAAAGACAATTTAGTGGTAGGATTTTAAACCAAACTGGACTGAATCAGTTTAATACCAATCGAATCTAATTTAAGCATGAACATACTCATCATATCTTCCAGCGTTCGCCCAGGGCGTAAATCACATTGGGCTGCATTGGGACTCCAAAAATATATTGAAAAATCATCTGAAGTTGAGGTCAGAATGATAGACTTGATGCAATATCCTTTACCGCTCTTAGCTTCTACCTTTCCAAGTCAGACAGATCCAGAACCTCAAATGGATTTTCTCAATAGCGAGCTAAATTGGGCTGATGCGATGGTTTTTGTTTCGCCTGAATACAATGGTAGCTATTCCCCTGCCCTTAAGAACTTCATAGATATTTTTGCTAAAGGCCCATTCAAGGACAAGCCAATTGGGGTTTGTAGTGTTACTTCTGGTGGCATGGGCGGTATGAGAGGCGCTTTGCAAATGCAGCAGTTGGTCTTGGCAATTTATGCTTTCCCGATGCCTGAAATGTTACTAGTACCTAAGGTTGCGGAGCAGTTTAGCACTGAAGGAGAGCTTATCAATCCTGCTTATGAAGCCAAACTGGAAGTTTTTAGCCAAAAGCTGCAATGGTTTACTCAGCGTTTGAAGCAACAAATATCCGTTAGTACTTAATCTAACAATCCCATAGAATTGAATACGGCCCGAGCGATTTCGACTCGGGCTTTTACATGCTCATCATTCTCGACATCGAGATTCATCGCATATATATAGCGTTCCTCTCCCCTTTCGATCCATCCGACCACCCAACCGATATCAGGATCAGGTTCGGTCGTCCAACCCGTTTTAGCTTTCCAATCGTAGGTTGTGGTTTTTTCAAAGCTAAATATCTCTCGGAAGGTATTTTGTGTGGCTTTGCCGAACGCTAGGCTCCCGTTTTCTAAGCGGCGCAAAAATTCGACTTGCTCATAGGCGGATATCCGCAAGTCTCCATCTAACCAAAACATCCGCACATCAGGCCCTGGATTAGCATTGCCGTAGTTTATTTTTTGTAAGTATTCTCGGTAACGCTCCTGCCCTACCCGCTCCGCGATGATCTGATAGACCCAGACCGCAGAGTATCGAAATGCATTCGGCAGTTTTAAGTCTTGGTTCCATCGCCTCGCAAAACGCTTCGTCCCGTCCCAAAGAAATACCTCTGCAGTATCAACCACTCCTAGCTCCAAAGCGATCAGCGTATTGGGGATTTTGAAGGTAGAAGCGGGTAAATAGCCAATCTTGGCCCGCGTTTCATTATGCACATATATGGTATCTGCCTTGATGTCTTGAAGCAAAAAAGTGCCCTGAGCGTCGAACTGAGCAAAGAGTGAATCAAAAAGTGCTTGAGTGGGAGGAGTATAATTTAGCTCTACTGGAGGAGGACTATGCTCAGTAGCGGTAGATTCTGGCGTTCCTCCGCAGGAGATCAAAGCAAAAAGAGAAAGGCCCAAAGCCATGGTAAAAAGGAATCGACAAGTCATGCTTAAAGATAGCAAAATATAAAACGCTGACAGGGTGCAGGACCCTGTCAGCGTCAATAATCTTGTTTGTTTTAGCCTAAGCCAAACTGCCCATCTTGCCAGCACGAAACTCTCTAAAAGCTTCCCGTATTTCCTCTTGGGTATTCATCACAAAGGGACCGTAGCTAACTACAGGCTCGTTGATGGGTTCACCATTGAGCAAAAGTAGCGTGGTATCCGCTTCGGCAATGATTTCGATCTGATCACCTTCAAGATCAAAGGCGGCAAAAAAGCCCTCACTGATAGATTGCCCACCATTATAGGCGACTTTGCCATTGACGGTATAGATACCTGTGGAATAGCCTTCAGGCAAGGGCAGGGTCAATTTAGTACCGGCTTTGAGTCTTAGGTCTAAGATATTGATCGGCGTAAATGTCTCTGCTGCCCCCAAAGTATCTCCATACTGTCCTGAAATCACGCGTAGCATACTGCCATCTTCGGATAACTTGACAGTAGGAATTTGCTCAGGCATGATATCTTGATAAGCAGGTTTGGTGTTTTTGTACTCAGCGGGTAAATTGACCCAAAGTTGGATCATCTCTAGCGTTCCGCCTTGGCGAGTAAACTCCTTGCCATGCTTCTCTTCGTGGACTAAACCAGAACCAGCAGTCATCCATTGCACGCCTCCGGCTGGGATAAAGCCTTTATTACCTAAGGAATCTCTATGTTCCAGATCACCTTGATAAGCGATCGAGACCGTTTCAAAACCTTTGTGAGGGTGTTCATCTACCCCTTTTTGCACCTCAGAAGGCGCGATCTGGACTGGACCAGCATGATCTAGCATGAGAAAAGGATCCAACATATCTAAACCGGCTGATGGTAAAGCCCGTCTCAAAGGAAAACCATCGCCCACCTGTGCTTGAGTAGAACCGACTACGCGTAAGATTGCTTTATTGGTCATGAGTGTATGATATATGAGAAGAGTGGCCAAATCTAGGATTTAACCACTCTATCTCTGATTAATACCTAAATTTTTATACGGCTTCAGCAACTGCTTGCTTCACCAATTGTACGTTTAGTTGTAGTTTGACATCATCAGATACGACAATGCTGCCAGCTTCTGTGATAGCGCTCCATGACAAACCAAAATCTTTGCGATTGATCTTACCGCTTAGCTCAAAACCTGCTTTGGTTTGACCATAGGGATCAACAAGCGTGCCACCATACTCTACTGCCAGTTTGACATTTTTAGTTACCTCTTTGATGGTTAGATCACCTTCGAGAACAAATTCTCCGTCAGCTGTTTTTTCAAAGCGCGAAGATTGGAAAGTCAATTTAGGATGATTGGCTGCGTCAAAGAAATCAGCTGACTGTAGGTGTCCATCACGATCGGCTACTCCGGTACTAATGCTATCGATATCGGCCTCAAAACGAATACTTGCGTTGTTGAAATCGGCATCGCTGTCTAGCGTAGCGTCGAATTTACCAAAACTACCTGTTACCGTAGAGATCATCATATGACGGACTTTGAACTGAATTTCAGAATGAGTAGGGTCGATTTTCCAATTTTGATTTGCCATGACTTTTTATGGTTTTTTTAAGTGATTATTATTTTGATGTTTAAACTTCAATGTTTAGACAATATTAATAACGGAGCAACAAAAAAAAGGTTTAACAAAATCTCAAAAAAGTTTAGGAGGCGTTAAAAATGGGCTAATTAAAGGCTCTTTACACAGAAAAAGCTCGATAAGCTGCCTCGGCGCTTATCGAGCTTTTAACTCAAATCTAAAAGGGTTCTATTTTTCTTTTTGCTCTATGGTCCATTCAATGTCCCATCTTTTGATATAGTCTTGAATGGGGCCTAGCCCAACTTCTTTGCGCCTTTGATTGACGTACTCTGGCTCTTTGATTTCATAGACGATTTGCTCTCCGCTAACTTCATCCCTTGTGATCTGTGAACCGTAGGTTTGAGGCTTAGCATTACGCATCAAAATCCGATCTTCTAAGAGTGCTAAATGGCTTCCACTTGATTCTCCGGCCAATACTGATTCTTTGAGTAAGGGAAGGTACTTTTCCTGGGTCGGCAAAGGTGCATGTTGTATCACCAACCATAAAGTCATATTCGCTTTCCCTCCAACGATACTACTCCCCACCCAACCATATTCTTCTATGATTGCGATTACGGCTAATTCGTTGAGACTGTCTTGTTCGGAGACTAGTTTCCAGAAATAATTCATTTCTGGAGAGCCTCGGCCAAACTTTTCATCGGCCGCGCGGTAGAGCTGTCTCAAAGTCTGGTCTTTGACGTGAATTTGCTCAAGCTCGGCCATTAATGGTTTGTTATAGTCTTTTTCGAACTCTTCTTTATTAGCCAAGACTAAATCTAAGACCTCTTGCCATCCATTGACGGTATGCAGCGGATCAAGATCAGAGTCCCTTTTTATATGATCAAAGTTGCGCCAACCCTTTTTAGCGGAAAGTTTCAAGTATTCGATTGATTGAATCGTATCTCCTGCCAATGAGTGAGAACAAGCGGCATTATAATATTGGGTAGCGCTGCCCTCCTCCAGGGCAAAGGCTTTATCATATTGCTGGGCCGATTCTATGTATTCTTTCGCTTCGTAATACTGATCGCCTTGCCCAATCAACTCAATAAATGTTTGGGCTTGGGCTAAAAACCCAGCCAAACAAAGTATCGTCGTGCTAATAATTCTCATGTTCAATTCTTTCCGTTTATTCTTTTACTTAAATGGGTTCATCCCATAATTAGATTTCTGATCACTTGCGCCCATACCCATCATAATGACATCACGAGGATCGCCATAATACCGAGAATCGATAATTTCCTTCAATTTGGTCTTATCGCCCTTGGCGACGAGTAATATGGACCTAATCAATTGAACGGAACCAACATTTAGAGCGATATCATTTTGGACAAAATCAATCATCTCTTGGACTTCTTGGTCTAGACCAAAATCTTGTTCAATTCTCTTTTGAATGTCAATGGGTAAACTATCCATGGTATTGATAAAGCATATTTAAAAACTAGGTGCGTGTAGCAATCCACCATCATTGACGATCACCTCTCCGGTACAGAAGTTTGAAGCCTCTGAAGCGAGAAAAACCGCCAAACCCGCCATATCATCCGGCATTGCCATGCGACGCAGTGGTGTGCGCGAAACTAAGCGCTCATGCATTTCCTCATTTTGCCAAATCATAGCACTGAGCTTGGTTTTGACGAAACCGGGACAGATCGCATTGACGCGTATATTGTGTTTGCCCCATTCTACTGCTTGGGACTTAGTGAGCATCAATAGTCCTGCTTTGCTGATGTTGTAGGCCGCAAAGTTTTCTGAAGCATGCAATCCCTCCACCGAACTGATGTGAATGATACTACCACCGCCTTGGGCTTTGAGATGCGGATACATCAAATTGCTCAATTCTAATGCTGCATTGAGGTTGATATCAAGGGTTTTTTGATACGCTTCAGCGGGCATTTTGTGGATAGGACCAAAGTATGGGTTAGTACCCGCATTATTGATGAGGATATCCACTCGACCATAAGTGTCGATTGTTTTTTGGATCAAGGCTTGTCGAGCTTCGGTCTGAGCAACATGACAAGCAATGCCCGTTGCTTCGAGCCCATCGGCTTTGAAACCAGCAGCAACTTGATCGCAAGCCTCTTGATTGCGGCTACTGATGATCACTTTGGCGCCAAACTCGGCGAGGCCGCGAGCCATAGATTCACCGATGCCCTTGGAGGCACCGGTTACGATAGCGACTTTTCCGTCCAGACGGAAGCGTTGTAGTATGCGAGAGTTTTCCATGATTATTTGGCTCCGGGAGGGTTATGCTCCATTAAGTAGCTTGCAAGTAGGGTGAATAAATGCCTAGAAGTATTTTCACCTTCGTAGATACCATGCGAACGATTAGGATACGGCATCACTTGAAATTGCTTATTGTGCTTGATCAAAGCATTGATCATGACCTCTGTATTTTGATAGTGAACATTATCGTCTCCCGTACCGTGAACGAGTAATAGATTACCTTCCAGATTGGCAGCATGGGTTACTGGTGAGCCATTGACAAAAGGTTCCATTTCCTCCTGTGGCAAGCCCATATAGCGCTCTTGATAGATATTATCATAAAATAGTTGGTTCGCCACGGGCGCAACTGACATACCGGTCTTGAAAATCTCTGGATATTGAAATAGTAAATTGAGCGTAGAAGAACCACCTCCACTCCATCCCCAAACGGCAATACGGTCAGAATCGATATAAGGCAACTTATTGACTTCTTTGGCAAACATCGCGAGGTCTCGGATATTGACGATACCGATGTTTTGATAGATTGCCTTGCGCCATGCTCTACCTTTGGGACTCGGTGTACCACGATTGTCCATCGAGATTACGATATAGCCTTTTTGAGCGATCATACGATGAAACATACCATTGCGGCCGCCCCAAGCATCGCGAGCTGTTTGACCAGCAGGCTCACCATAGATATTGTAGAGTACCGGATACTTCTTACTCGGGTCAAAATCTGGGGGCAACATTTTGTAGCCCTCCATAGTAACGCCGTCCTCTGTCGTAAGTTGAAAGAACTCAATCGGAGTAGATTTAAGCGCTAATAGCGCCCCTTTCAATTTGTTGTTATTTACAACCACCCGCTCACTCTTATGCTTAGGTAAGCTGATGATCTCAGTCATTGGCGGAGTGTTAGCGTTGGAGTAAGTATGTACCGCAACCTTGCCACCGGGCGCAATACGATAGCCATGAGTACCTGCCTGATCATCTGGACTGACTCTTTTGGCTACGCGATTTTTGCTACCGATATCGACCCTATACAGGTAACGCTGGGTTGGATCTTCTGGAGAAGCAATAAAATAGAGATCATCTTCCTCCCAAGAGGCAATAGAGATCATATCATATTCGCCTGGCGTCAATAATTCTTCAGAACCATCAAGCCCAATTTTATACAACTGACGCCAGCCACCTTTTTGACTTACCCAGCTAAAAGCCTTGCCCTCATCCATCCAACGGATATCATTTACCACATCGATCCAAGCTTCGTCTTGGTCGGTATAGATATTTTCGACCTTGCCGGACGCCACATCGCACCACCAGACTTTGATAGTATTTTGTTTGCGATTGACTTGCTGTACCAATACATGCTGCCCATCCTCAGCCCACTTCATCCGTGGTAGATAGTTTTGACGTGGATCTCCGGGAATATCTAACCAAGCGGTTTCTCCTCCTTGGGCACTGATAATACCGATGCGGCAAGAAGAAGGGGTTTCACCAACCTTAGGGTACTCAATCGGAATGACGTAGCTATAAGTCGAATCCGTATTATTGATCATCAAAAAATCCTCAATATCAGAGGCGTCGATCTGCCAATAGGCTAGTTTATCGCCCGTAGGGCTCCAACTAAAGCCATCGCGACAAGAAAATTCTTCTTCATAAGCCCAATCAAAAGTACCGTTGATAATATCCTCGGTACCATTATCGGTTAAGGCGATGCGTTCAGCAGAGCTGAGATCCTCCACAAAAACATCATGCTCACTACCATAGGCCACAAAACGGTCGTCTGGACTAAACTTGGTAAACATCAAGCTAGACTCGGGTAAATCAGCTCCTAACTGCCAGAGTTTATCCGTATTTACATCCAGCACCCAATAGTCTCCCCGCGTATTGGCTCGCCAAACGCGTTTGGTATTAGTGTATATAAGGAGTTTTGTCTTATCGTGGGACCAAGTAAAACTAGAAATTGAAAGCGGCTTCTCCGCTCCTTTAGGAGTAAGTTGAGCTTGAGAAACGAGTTTTTCTCTCACCCCCGTTTTCGCATCTACATTGAAGATGCCCGTCTCCATTTTGGTGGTAACTACTTGACTAAAATTCTCCCCATCATCAGCCCAATTGGCGCCTCTAAAATACTCACCCGAAAATTCGCGGCTATTAAAAATACGATCTATCGTCAACATGGACGGATCGTCTTGCGTCTCTTGTGCCGTACTTGGCAAATAGAGAAAGCCCAAGCTCGCCATGAGCAGGACGTATATCCTTAGTTTATTCATAGTTAATTGTTAGTAGTCGTGAATTTTAGTTAGTAGTCAGAGTACTAAATACTGAGTACTTCTATCTAAATACTCAGTACTTCTATCTAAATACTTAGTACTTCTATCTAAATACTCAGTACTAATTTAGTCTATCAGGCTCGGTTGAACCAAGCTTTTTCATCAAATGCTTCCCCACTTAGCAAGGCAAGAACATTATTGACGGTTTTGACG
>JBGCFA010000097.1:0-11314 GCA_045106675.1 Bacteroidia bacterium | reverse complement strand
TGTCTAGAGAGGGCGCAGCAGTTTTGAGTTGAGCCAAGGCGAAAAGATTGAGTTTAGCGAGCTAAAAGACAGATTTTTCAACGCAGGCTCAGCCCAAAAATGCAAGCCAAATCTGACAGTTATTGTGAACACCTTGCTAAGGCATAATTTCTTTTCTAATCCTACTCAAAGATGTGTCCGTAACTCCTAGATAAGTAGCAATATGCTTTAGAGAAGCATTATTAATGATCTCAGGATGCTCCTTGATGAGTAAAAGGTATCGCTCTTTTGCAGTCTGAGAAATAATAGCCAAACGATTTTTCTTCAATTCAAAATAACTGTTGGTCAATCGAGCCCTCCCCATTTCTCTAAATCCTTTGATTGAGTTAAAAAGCGTTTGGAAATTTTGAAATTCTAAACACCAACACACACAATCAGTATTTGCCTGAAAATACTCCTGCGTGGGGGTTCGCAACATAAAGGAAGCCCAATCAATGACGATTGCAGATTCGGAATAAAACTTTGTAGTCACTTCATTGCCCTCATAATCATAGGTAAAAGAGCGGACAAAACCCTTTTCTAAAAAGTAGTAGTGATTGAGTGTCAGCCCTTCCCTGAAGAGAAAATCATTCTTTTGAAAGACTACCTTAGTAAATGAGTTCACCACTCTTTCCTTCTCTGCCACAGAAAGCTTGGCCTTTGAAAATAGATTATCAAGGAAATTCTCTTCAATCATTATTGTTATTGAGTTATTGATTCAAAAATTCAATACTTCACGAATTCAACCATTCAATAGCGCAAACATTCAGCTACTGCTGGCTAGGTAGATATAGCGTCATTTCCTCAAATACTGCATGATCCAAATGCCCCATTTCATCTTCATCTTGGGTGATGAGATGCATATGGAGAAAGCTATCGTGATGCGTAAAAACACCTTGATCGTTTCGTGAAAAGAATCCGATAATTTCTACCGCTTCATTTTCAAGTTGATAATTTTGCTGACCTTGATGCGCCTCTTGAGGCGAACTAACCACGCTGCCTTCGGGCAGGTTTTGAATGTGGATCGTAGCAGAGGACACTCGCCCCTTCAACTTAAAAGCGAAAGGAGGACTCTCAAGCGGCGTTTTCTTAGCGAGATACTCTTCTAAGCTTTTTATATCACTAACTAATGGAGCCAGTTGGATTTCTTTCCATTCCAATACATTGGCATAAACAAAAAAGGGCGCAGATATATCATAACTTTCCTCCACCGACATACTCGACTCGGAGACAACACGGGAGACAAAAGCACGTCCATCATTGATCAAAATTTCGCCCGCCAAATAACTCAGCGGCCCCAGACCATATAAACCAGCTTTGGGGCTAAGAGTATCAAACTGGACTTTAGCGCCTAGCTCCCCTTTCCACATCACGTCCTTCATTGCTCCTACTCTATGAACAGGGGTCTGTTGGCTGGTTGATCCTTGTTCCTGACGCCCACATGAAAGCATGATCAACACAGATAAGACAAATAAAAAGCTACTTCTCATTTTTCGTTTTACTAAAGTATCGCTTCAAAATAATAGACAAAACAGCTACAGCAAACTCACATCCGTGATGATTTCCAGTAATGCAGGCCCATTATGCGCAAACAGGGCTTCCATCGCACTATCTAGCTCAGATGGATCAGTTACCTTAATGCCTTTAGCTCCGCAGGAATCTGCATAAGTCGCAAAACTTGGATTGACAAGGCGCGTCTGATACACTGGCCAATCTCCAGCACGTTGCTCCTTAGAGATTTTGCCTAGCTCAGAATTATTGAGTACGATCAACTTGATCGGCATTTTGTATTTGACGATAGTGGTCAATTCTCCTAGATATTGCGTAAAACCGCCGTCTCCAGCCACGGCTACCACTGGGCGCTCATCTTTGACGGCAGCCCAAGCTCCCATCGCAGCGGGCATCGCAAAACCGATAGAACCGAGATAGCCAGACATCAAAAAGGAGTTTTGCTTGCTTTCATAATAACGCCCAAATGAATAAGCATTATTGCCTACATCGACCGTCATGACTGCATTTTCGGGAGCATAGCGATTAAGAGCGTCAAAGACGTGAATGGCACCTAAGCCTTCACCTTTATATTCGTTGAGGCGGCGTACTTTTTCGTCCCGCCATATCTTCCAGCGGGCTGCAATTTCGGCTCTTTGGTTTTCAGTATTTTTAGCGTTCTGCAGGGCAGAACGTAAAAGCCCAACCGTAATCGACAACTCACCCCAAATAGGCACATCGACCTTATGAAACTTCGCCAAAGCAAGCTGATCCAAATCTACTTGGATGGTTTTTTTCTTGTCTGTGATGCCAGTATGCTTCGAAAATGAAGCACCTAATACTAAGAGTGTATCAGATTCATTCATCAACCAAGAGGCGACTGGCGTACCACTACGACCGAGTACACCACCGGCTAGAGGATGGCTATCTGAAATTTGGCCTTTGCCCTTGAAAGTAGTGAGTACCGGACAGTTTAAGCGTTCGGCAAGGCCGATAATCGCTTCCATATCAAATCGCGCACCATGCCCCACGATGATGACAGGCCGTTTAGCTTTTTGTAGTAAGGCAACGGCTTCATCCAGACTTTCTTGTGGAGGACTGATCTGTTGCTTGCCCATGCGATTGCGAGGCGTACCCGCTTTTTCATCAGGCGCAGGATGGACTTGTACTTCATCCGGAAAGGTCAAATGGGCCACATCTCGCTGCAAGAGGGCATTTTTGATGGCGAGATTCATCAGTTCTCCATGGTGACTATCCTTTTGGACTCGGTGATTGAAGGCTGCGACCGTGTCGAACGCTCTCACCAAATCCAGTTCCTGAAAGTTACCTGTCCCCAATACTTGGGTGTCTACTTGTCCGGTCAAAGCCAGCAAAGGCGCGCGATCTACCTTAGCGTCCCACATACCAGTGTACATATTGGTAGCGCCGGGGCCTGCAATAGCAAAGCAAGCAGCGGGTCTTCCCGTCAATTTGCCATAAGCAGATGCTGCAAAGGAAGCTGCCCCTTCATGACGAATCCCATAAAAATTTAACAAACCCTTTTCCTCTTTCAAGCGAAAGGCATCAGCCAAGCCCAAATTAGAGTGTCCCACCATGCCAAAGACAGTATTTACGCCCCAAGCCACCATAGTCGAAACCATCACATCTGAAATGGTTTTGGTATGACCTTCCTCCACTTCTAGCCCTACAAAAACACTATTATCCTCGACTTTGATTTCGTAAGTCGGCACCCCATCGTCGAAGCCACCGGGTGACTTACCCGTGCAAGGATGATAATCCCAACCATGCCAAGGACAACGTAGCATGCCGTTTTCGATCGAACCCTCGCCTAGTGGTCCGCCTTGATGGGGACATTTGTTGTCGAGGGCACTGATCTTACCTTCAAAGTTGGTAAGGCAGACGTCGTGTGTTCCTGCGGTAACGGTCATCACGCGACCTTCCTGCAAAAATGAAACGTCTTCGAGGACTTTAAACCATTTAATTTGAGGCATACTTGGGTTGTTTCCGGTAAAAAGCGGAAGAATAATGATAGTGCATGTCTTACGAGAGACAGTAGGCCCTAAGGCTGAGAGGAAAGGATAAGGCTGACAGCGTTTGGGACCCTGTCAGCCTTCCTTATTTACCAACGAATCAATGCAGAAGCCCAAGTAAAGCCACTACCAAAGGCAGCAAGGCAAACGAGATCTCCTTTTTTGATTTTGCCAAGTTCCCAAGCTTCATTGAGCGCAATCGGGATAGAGGCAGCGGTAGTATTACCGTATTTTTGAATATTGTTGTGGACTTTTTCTTCGGGTAGCTTGAGCGTGCGTCTTACCATCTCAGCGATACGCAGATTGGCTTGGTGCGGAATAAACATATCAATGTCCTCCACTTGATTACCCGTAGTTTGGAGCGCTTCCATGATCACTTCTGGAAATTTGCGCACGGCGAGCTTGAAAACAAACTGTCCATCCATGACCGGATAGATGCTTTTGTCGTCGATCATCTCATGCGTAAGATGGCGCTCTTGATGACCAGTGGGCGTAAGTACGGCTAGCTTTTCGGCATGCTCTCCAGCAGCGTGGAGGTGAGTAGTCAATACGCCACGGCCTTCTTCTTCCGTAGGCTGGAGGATGACAGCTCCGGCTCCATCGCCGAACAGTACGGTCACATGACGACCATCGTCAGAGAAATCAAGGCCAGAAGAGTGGATCTCAGAGCCGATGAGGAGGATATTTTGGTACATCCCAGTCTTGATAAACTGATCAGCTACCGACAGGCCATAGATAAAACCTGAGCATTGATTACGGATATCGAGAGCGGGTACGCCTTTATCGCTGAGTCCGAGTTCTCTCTGTACCAGAACGCCAGAACCGGGGAACATATAATCGGGATTGAGGGTCGCAAAGACGATAAAGTCAATATCATCCGCAGTGATGCCTGCACGCTCCATCGCCATATGGGCCGCTTTGACGCCCATACCTGCTACTGTGTCTTTGCCAGGGGTAAAATATCGTCTCTGCTTGATGCCAGAACGCTCTTGTATCCATTGATCTGAGGTATTGAAACGCTCGGCTAGATCATCATTGGTAACTACATTTTCGGGGACATAATAGCCAATCCCAGCGATGGTAGATCTTTTCATATTGAGAGTAATTAGTAATCCGTTATTAACGAATTTACCAAACTCCCCCCTACTCTACCAAAAACTTTCGACTAAGTCTGCCCTTTTCATTTTGCAGACTGAGCAAATACACGCCCGGAGCTAAATCATGGGTCCTTAAGACTTGACTAGACGTTCCCCGCAGGCTCGCTAGATATCCGCTCTCTAACTTGCGACCAGTGATGTCTAGTATCTGCCAGTCAAGCGGAAGATCCTCTCCATAAGTGTAAGAGAATTGAAGTTGGTTGGGCTGGTACCAAAGAGATTGTATTGCAAAATTGGGTAATTCAACCGCTAAGGCCAGTCGGTCAGAGTATGTCTTAGCACCGTTTTTGTCAATCGCGACAATCCGGTAGTAGTTAGTGCCGGCAGCGGCTTCTTGGTCTATCCAGTTATAACTCCATTGATCGGTCGTGGCCAAGCGTTCTCCGAAGGAGGCAAAATGTAAACCATCTAAGCTACGCTCAATGATAAAACGGTCTAAGTCCACTACGCTATTGATGGCCCAACTCAATTCTGGTAATCCATTGCTGAGTTTGGCGCTTAACTGATCAAAGTGAAAAGGCAGCACCGCATTGATGGTCGGAGAAGTAGTCAAGATCATTTGAAAGTCGCATTGAGCGGCTTGCTTGCCATCGATGATGATGCCATAGGTAGCGCCAGCATTGAGGCTCAAAGGACCAATACTGAGGTCTGCAGAAGGAAAAGTGCCCGTCGCCCCAATCTTATGACAGCCATCAGGAGCGGTCAGTAAAGTCGTCAGACTCGCATCATTGCAATCGAGGCCACCATCGGTGGTGATCATCAGTTGGATAGTATCAGGCCCCCAGCTACAGGCGAGATTGCCAATATGCAGATACCAAGAGTCTGTGGCGGGAGGCGTAACACTGTAATAGATACTATTGTCGATGTTGGAGATACAGCCTTCGGTAACGCCTGTAAAAAAATCATCGGTATCATCGATGGTGTTATTACTAAATATGCCGACAAATCCGCTATTGTATTCGTAAGTATCCTCGTTACGTCCATTACCGCCTTCGGCTACGCTTTGCCGTTGCTTAGTAGCGCCTTTGGTAGTCCCGCTGATTGCATCGACCCAAGAACTAGAACCACCAGTAGCATGTAAATCATCTACTCCAATGCCGCCAGCAGTAGGCGTTTGCATCAGATCAGCGGTATTGCAACGATCATTGGTGGGAGCCACGATAGTAGGATTACCCACTTGCTTGCGCATAGAGACCGATATATTGCCGCCTGTCCCCGCTTCGCGCTGGATAAGTAGGAAGTAATAACCGCTACCATCAAGCCCTTCAGGTAAAAAGTCAATCGCAACACCCGTAAGAGCATCAGCACAACCAGAACCTCTTTGGGTCAGATTGGTCGAATTGGGATTGGTCCAATAACAGTGAGGGAAAGCAGAGGTACTAGCATCCACTGACTCCGAATAAAGCAATACCCACTTAATGCGACCATTGAAATTAGTAGTTAGTTGAAAATGGAGATTTTGCTGCACGAGCTCATTGGGATCGGTATAAAACCAGACCTCCTCACTACAAACTCCAATCGTACAGGGAGAACCTCCATCAACATCCACTGCCGGTCCCGGATTGGGGATAGGATTGCAAGTAGCGCTAAAAGTCGCAGTTGCAGGAGTGCTAAAAGGAGAAGTATCCGTCAAAGGAAACGGCACTAATACGGCAGTTTCACAATTGATTTGGCCCCAGACATTGCCGAGGCTGATGATACAGAAGAGGGTAAAAATAGCCAGACGACCCAACATAACTTACGTGTGTTTTTAAAACGGGAAAAGCGTTGAACTAAGAACTCTAAATTGGTCTAAAAAGTGTGGGTAAGTAGCAATTGGCCGAAATGTGGCCTCTAATTTAACTAAATTTACCCAAAACGAAACGCTTTCTTACAGCCTTGCATTTTATACAACAACACAAATATACCAATTACTATAATATATCTTACATAAAATAAATTCTTTTTTCCTCTCAGCCCCTTTTTGTCCATGCTCCCCGCCAAATCTCCCTAATGCGCAAAACCACCTTATTGTTAAGCAGTACCTTGACTGTGATGTCTGGAGCCTTGATTGCTCCTGCCCTCCCCCAAATGGAGGCAGCCTTTGCGGACCAAGCGGGAGCAGCGCTCCTCACCAAATTGGTTTTGACGGTCCCGGCATTGGTAATCGCGTTTTTTTCGCCATTAGCAGGCTGGCTGATTGATCGCTTTGGCAAGATCCGCCTATTCTTATTTTCGATGGTACTCTATACCATTGCAGGATCAGCGGGCTACTTTTTGGAGGATTTGTATATGATCTTGGCCAGCCGAGCCTTACTGGGATTAGCAGTGGCGATGGTCATGACGACCAGTACAACCCTGATTGGCGACTACTATGAGGGCGAAGAACGCAATGCTTTTATTGGGGTCCAAGCAGCATTTATGGCTTTTGGCGGGACGGTGTTTATCAGTATCTCGGGCTTATTGGCTGACTATAATTGGCGCTACCCTTTTCTGGTTTACAGCTTTGGTTTGGTGGTATTGCTCTTGGTATGGCGTTTTTTGCCTGAGCCAGAAAGACCCAAGAAAACGGGAGATGCAAGGACAGAGGTAGCAGCAGTCAGCTTAGCGACCAGCCAGCGCCCTTGGTTATTATTGGTCTATTTTTCGGCCTTCGTCTCGATGGTGATGTTTTATTTTATTCCCATCCAAGGCCCATATTTGATGCAAGCAATTGGGGTTGAAAAGAGTTCTGGTCAAAGTCTAGGCTTGATCATCACAACCTTAGTGGCAGCTATAGTGGCGGTCAATTTTGGCCGTTTGAAGCGCTATTTCAATTTTTCGCAGCTCTATCTTGTCTGTTTTGGCTCTATGGTAGCGGGCTTTCTCGTGGTTTATTTCTTCCCGACTTATATCGGCATCCTGATCGCAATGGGGATTGCAGGAATGGGCGCTGGTTTGATCATGCCCACCGCGACGACCTGTCTGATGCAGATGGCTCCACCGGCATTAAGGGGCCGTATCATGGGAGGTTTGACTTCAGTGATATTTTTGGGACAGTTTGTTTCGCCCCTAGTTTCTCAACCCTTGGTGAACGCTAGTAGTCTGCCACAGGCTCACCTCTGGGCGGCTATTGGAGTGCTACCCTTGATGCTAGTTTGGGTATTTGCGAGTAGGAAGATGCCTTAAGGGTATGTGGCAGACCTATTCATGTAGATTTCCAGACTTTTCTTTATTTTTTCTAGCCCGCTCTGCGGAACGCTTGGCTTGAGGGATGTATGCAATACATCCCTACTTTGGTTGGAGCTAGGGGTCCGGCTTGCAAGATTGGTTTGGCGGGTCCGGCTTGCTAGACGACACTACCAAACAATAGGGCTCCCAAAGCCACCAATACCACTGCGCCTAGTACCAATCCAAAAGCAAGCTTCAGATTTCTATCGTTCCGCGAAGCGGCCTCATCATAAACAGGCTCCTCTATCCCAAGGGCTTGTTCAACGATCTCCTTTGCTACTGTATGATCAGCAGGATTGACCATCAGTCTTACTCCGCCCTGACCACCTGTATGATGTGGGGCGATTTGGGTGATCATATTTTCAAATAAGACACTTTCGATCCCCTCGTTCGCTAAGAGCGAACGTAACATCTCAGCTTGGATACTGTCAGGGATACGGGCTACTTCTTTAAGGGAGGGATTATCCATAGTATTTGTGCTTTGTAGTGTTTTAAAGATGACGTTTGAGACACAAAGGTTGCAAAGAGTCCCAGATGGGCTGAAAATCCGCATGGCTAACAACTACTTAATTTCTCTATGTCCAGCATAGACAGACACCGTACTTGTTCAAGTGGAAAAATCCTTCCATGCAAACACACTTTGTGCACATTTCCGGAATCTTGACCGATGTAGGTAGGATTTGCAAGATGAGTGCAAGGAAAAGTAAACAGGATCCAAGAGTCTAGAGAGCAGCATTCTACCTTTGGTCAACGTCTAAAACATATGCATACCCTTATTTAAAGTCTTGCGATAAAAACCGCCAAAGCTCTTTTATTAAAAATATAAACCATGAAAGTATTCCTCACAGTACTCGCACTTCATTTAATTTTCGTACCACAGATTTTTTCTCAAAATTTAATTTCCAACCCTGACTTTGAGATCAATGGTGAACGAAATTGTCAAGATTGGTATCAAGAAAATGGCGATTCGCTCAACTGCCCATGTGATTCAATCTCCTCTGACACTATATGCGGTAGATTTTATCAAAATACTCCTCCAAATGGTAATATCTGGCCTTGGGGAATGGGGGCCGAGGGCAATTATCCTCCAAATCGGATACAAACCTATCTTACAGGTTTATCAGGTACAAATTCGTATAAGTTAAGCATTTGGATGAAGTTGGAAGAAGGAAATGGGGCGAAGGGATATGCTGGTATATCCATCAAATCGCAAGGTCAAATAACTTTGGGTCCTTCCGTATCTGGAAGTGCTAGGGATTGGGTAAAGTACACCATTATAGATACCCTAAGCCTTCAATCTACCGATACGGTAATTGTATCTCTAATTGCAGCTGCTGCTGGTCCAGGTTGGGGCACAGTTTTGTTTGATTTGGTTGAATTAACGCTTGTTGAATCTCTGACAAGTATAGATATCCCAATAAACTTGCGACCAAAAGTTCAAGTATATCCTAATCCTTTTGAAAATCTCGCGACAGTTGAAATAGTGAATAATAAAAAGCCTGTTACATTTCAGCTTTATAGTTTATCTGGCCAATTGGTAAGGCAAATTGAAAACGTAAGTGGAAGTATAGAATTGCAAAAAGGAAACTTAGAAAGTGGCCTTTATTATTTTCAGGCAATCGAAGAAGAAGAGATTATTGGAAACGGAAGAATAATAATCAGATGAAATTATGATAAGAACATAGCCTAAACACTATGTCGGCGTCGCGGGTTCATCTGACCAACACCTAGCCTGGTCGACATCTGCGATCTGAAACCTAATCGGTCTTGATTTCTTTCCAGTAAAAACATGGATCCATTTGAAAAAAATGGTCATGCATAAGGTGTGTCCAGCTAGTTATTTAAAAATCGTCATTTACGCTTTGCATAGATCCTTCGACTAAGTATCAGTAATCAGTTTACTAATTAAAAAAACATAAACATGAGATATTTAAGCATATCGCTAGTGGCCCTGTTTGTCCTACTCGCAACAATCGAGTTACATGCCCAAGAAACAGTCGCTACAGCAGGCGGGGATGCCACAGGAGCAGGAGGCTCATCAAGTTATACTCTTGGACAAGTAGTTTATACGACCAATACAGCAAGCAACGGCAGCGTGACGCAAGGCATACAACAAGCCTATGAAATCTCTACTTCTGTGGGGATTGAAGAAACAGAAATCAATTTGGAACTAGTAGCCTACCCTAACCCAACCAATAATATTCTAACACTTGACATTGGTAATTACAAGCAGGAGAAGCTGAGCTATCAATTGTATGATATACAAGGGAGATTATTGGGCAGTAAACCAGTATTTAACAGCAGTACAACCATTGACTTGCAGCACCTTCCAGCGAGTATATACCTATTAAATGTGCTGGACAATAACTCATTAATCAAAACATTTAGAATCGTAAAAAATTAAAACAGCCATGAAAAGATTATTCACCTTACTGACCACATTAATCCTTACAGCAAGTGCTTTTGCTCAGGCACCAGGCAAAATGAGTTACCAAGCAGTAGTTAGAGATGCCGCAAATACACTTGTAAGTAACCAAGGAGTAGGTATGCAGATACTGATTTTACAAGGTTCTGCTTCTGGTACTGTAGTGTATGTAGAAACCCAAACCCCTACGACCAACATTAATGGTTTGCTCAGTATAGAAATAGGTTCTGGAACTGCTGTTTTTGGTGCGTTTGATAGCATAGATTGGAGCAAAGGCCCCTACTTTATCAAAACAGAAATAGACCCAACAGGAGGTACAACATATACCATAACAGGTACTAGCCAACTACTGAGTGTTCCTTATGCATTACATGCCAATACAGCAGACAGTATTGTTGGAGGATCACTTACTGTGGACCCGACAAATTTCAATGGCGCAAATCCAGCTGTGGATGTCTGGGCCGCACTAACCCCCCCACCATCCTCTACTGGTACTCCTATCACAATCCAATCAGCCAGTATTACGGTCCCTGGTCCTGGAAAAATTATTGCAACGGCCAATGTTGATGTATACTGTGATGCTGGTTGTAATGTACCTGGTGATTATGCAGGAGCTAGAATAACCTTAACAACCTCACAATTAGCCCCAACAACAACGGGCGCATATTCATTTATGTTTACAAATTATCGCACGACCAACTCCTGTACTCGAACAGCTGTGTTTGATGTAGCTGCTGCGGGTACTAGCACGGTTTATTTGCGAGGTGTCAAAACAACTGATGGTGTTGGAACCGAAGTAGGTTTCTATCGTGGTCAGGTTACGCTCATCTTCATACCAAACTAAGAACGATTAAGCTTCATTAAAGGTAACTATTCAGGGTTACCGGCTACTGATTATCAATAAGTTATGAAATTAAAATATTTCCTATTTTCCACAAAAACCTGACTACCAGGGTGTTGTAAATTTTTAAATTCGACGTCAAATTGGGTTTTCATTTTCAAGGCAC
>JBGCFA010000096.1:0-34656 GCA_045106675.1 Bacteroidia bacterium | reverse complement strand
CTTGAACTCGTCTTCGTCCAGCCGCCAGATTTCAACCGGTACAGTTTGGCGTTCGGTAGAGCCGTCCTCAAAAGTCCACTCGATGATCACGGGCATCACTAGGCCTCCTTTGTTTGTAAACTGCAATTCGTAGTAATGTTTGCCACCGTATAACTCTTGCTTCTCGGCTGCAGTATAGCGTTCCTCGTAGAGGGTCATACTCCGCTCACTCACTGAGTCAACAGTCTCCCAAGGGCGATAAGTATTATAAAAATCTTGTAGCGAAGGATCTTCCTCGACGGCGAACTTGATGCCTGCTTCACGATTGCGACGTTTACTGAGGAAGTCTACTGGAGCAGTTGCTTTGCGTGGGAAAGTGCGTGCTACTGGCTCAGGATCATTTTCCATATCCACTTGATACCAGATTACCGTATCTAGTGAAATATCTACATTATCAATGCTATAAAACCAACCTCTCCAAAACCAGTCTAGGTCTATGCCACTCGCATCTTCCATGGTACGGAAAAAATCGGTAGGCGTCGGATGCTTAAAGGCCCAACGACGGCAATACTCCTTGAAAGCATAATCAAATAATTCACGTCCCATCACCGTCTCACGCAATACATTCAAAGCCGTAGCAGTCTTGGCGTAGGCATTGGGGAAGTACATGACGATGTTCTCACTGTTGGTCATGATGGGCTCTAACTGATCTTTGGGCAAGGCCATATACTGGGTGATGAGGTGGGGTGGACCTTCACCAGATGGGTAATAATTGTCAAACTCCTGCTCGGCTATAAACTGCATGAAGGTATTGAGTCCTTCGTCAAACCAAGCCCATTGGCGCTCATCGCTATTGATGATCATCGGGAAGTAGTTGTGGCCTACTTCATGGATGATGACGGTAATAGCGGATTTTTTGGCTCCCTCGGTATAAGTGCCATCTTCGGCAGCACGGCCGGGATTGAAGCAGATCATGGGATACTCCATACCACTGGCGGCTTCGACAGAGATCGCGACCGGATAAGGGTAAGGAATCGAATAATCGGAATAAACCTTGAGGGTGTGAGCTACTGTCTTGGTCGAGTAGCGATTGTAGATCGGGTACGACTCTTTGGGGTAGTAACTCATGCACATGACGGTTTTGCCTTCTGGCGTAACGTATGGCAAGGCATCCCAAACATACTTGCGACTGGCCGTCCAAGCAAAATCGCGCACATTATCAGCCTTATAGATCCAAGTCTGCATATCCTGAGACTCTTTGCGTTTTTCGGCCTTCTTTGCCTCCGCTAGCGTAACGATTTCCACTGGCTCGCTGGCGGTTTGGGCATTCTCCCAACGCGTCCACTCATCGTCGCTCAAGGTCGATTTGTAGTTGAGACATTCACCTGTCGAACCTACTACGTAGTCGTCCGGAACCGTCATGTTTACTACGAAATCGCCAAAGGTGAGTGCAAACTCACCGCGTCCGGTAAACTGTTTGTTTTGCCAGCCTTCAAAGTCGCTGTACACACAAAGGCGTGGATACCACTGCACGATGGTAAAAATATAATTGTCGTTATCGGGGAAGTATTCATACCCACCACGTCCCCAAGTCGGACCATCTACGCGGTCGATGAGGTTATAGTCCCAGTCAATTTTGATATTGAAAGACTCTCCGGGCTGCAAAGTATAAGGTAGATCGACCCGCATCATGGTACGATTGATGATAAAAGAAAGGTCTTTATCGTCGATATCTTTGACAGAGTGAATATTGAAACCGTGCTCTTTTTCGAGGTAGTTGTATCGCTCTAGCGCAACCATGGCTCCTTCGCTCATTTTGGATCTAATGGAGCTAGGATCAAAACGGAGATTGTCCGCATTATGATCGTGCTGGTTTTCGTCAAGTTGAAACCATAGATAAGTCAGTGGTTGTGGCGACTCATTGTAGTAGGTGATTTCTTCCTCGCCCATGAGACGTTGGTTGGCAACGTCGAGAGTGCAATTGATGGCATAATCGGCGCGTTGTTGCCAGTAAGATGGTCCAGGAGCACCATCAGCAGCGCGATATTGATTGGGATCACGGATGAGCTGGCCGAGCTGCTCAAATTTATTGGCGTGGTTGGAAGTGTTTTGCGCGAGACTGAAACTGATCGTTCCTGCAAGGAATATGACCAGAAATATCAGCCTAAGCGGCTTTTGATGTGCAGAATACTTCATAGCAAAGGGGTAAAATTATCCCCTGAAAATAGTCCATTCCTTTGCTGGGAACAAACCTCGCTTGGTAAGTCTCTGCCAAATTGAGCTTTTCCTCCGCTTCTGGCAACTTTAGCTACCGCCTGCTGCTTCGTACATATCTTCTAACTGCTTCAAAAGAGCCTCTAATTCTTCAGACTCTTCGACGGCTCCTGATTGACCGGCTCTGCCTTCTACTTGAGGGGTGATTGCCTCCATACCAACCCTAATGAGGTCTGGTTTGGTACGGAGAGACACAATCGTTCGGCCCAGCCGCAATGCAACCTCCTCAGGTCTGACTCCTAAGGAATAAGCTCTTTGGTAGGCATCTAAGGCTCTAGCAAAGTTACCCGCTGCTTCAAATGCTGTACCCAGAAAAAAGTAGGACTCTTTGTCTCCCAATTGGATAGCTTTTTCGAAAGCGGAAATGCTTCGTTGATATTTGCCATCGGCTAGGGCTTCCTGACCCTTGATGATATTTTCTTTGCGTTGCTTGAGGGGATCTTGAGAAATTAAGAAAGCATTGATTTCATCGGTTTGCCCAAGGGGAGCGCCGACGTTTAGATAGTGTTCATATGCAATACTGACTTGCTGTAAGCTCTCTTCTTTGACCAAGCCTATCAATGCTTTACCAAGATGTAGCCATGCACCGGCATTTTTGGAATCAACCTGTGTGGCTTCTCGTAGATGATTGACGGCGGCATTCCAGCGAGTATTTCGATCGCGAGCGTCTAGGCTTTGTGCTAGGTAAATTTGGCCAAGTGGGTAAAAAGCTTCTTCTGAACCCGCTGCAATCGCTTTGTTGAGTGTATGGATCGCGATAGTTTCCTTACCCAATTGCATCTGTACGATGCCAAGATCGTCCATCAGTTCGGTCATACCCGCTTTTACTTGTAGGCGAAGTTGGGATTCTAATTTGCGTAGCCGCTCCAAACGGATTTCGGCTTCTAGATGAAGGGCAATCGCTTGAAAGCCTCCCAAGGCACTATCTTCAGCGCCCAATATGATTGGGTTGAGTTGGTACTCCTCTTCTTGATCTTCAAAAACTAAAGCCATGATTGATTTCGATTAAGCTAGTAAGTAGTTGAAACAGACTCATTGAATGTCGGTGGGGCTTGCGCGATCATTTCGTGATAATCGGAGAAACTTGCGCCAGATTTTTGTTGGATTTGCGCAATGAGTGCTTGACTAAAAAGGCTGCCTTTTTCATTCTCTTTGCAGATCAATCGTTTGAGGTGCCTTTCCTTGCTCTCCCAACTAGAGACCATCATACTATTGCCAATCAATGGCACATTATTGTGTTCATCTTTTTCATAATATCCGGCGATACCATAGGCTCGATCATAATCGAGAACCCAACCCGCATCGAGAATTACACTGAGGGTTTTCGCTTTGGTGGAAGCATCAGCCAGGGTTTTTAAGGGGATTTCATGACAACTATCTTCCTCTTCGTTGAGGCTGTCGTGCGCCATGATGCCATACTTTGCTGGCTCACCTGAGCGAACGCTACCAGTCCCCGCATAGATAAAAAAGGCTGGGAATCTCCGTGATTGGGCGACTAGTTTTTTGAAGGCAATCAAAATCTGTTCGCGACTGGCTTGCTCGTCCTGTAAAACAGTGATATTAGAAGTGGCAAAACCCATTTGTTCGGTGAGACATTGTTGCCAAGCGGATAAGTCTTGATGAGTGTATTGAGAGTTTGGTCCATTGACGCCGACGAGCAAGGCAAAGCGCGGCGATTTGTTTCGTCGTTCTGACCACTTTGGGAAGTCGGCTAGTACTTTGGGTATGGGTAGATCTTGAACTTCACTCTCAATTAGATAGGCTTTCAGCGTTTTTTGCGCCTCATCTATTTCTCCTTCGGATAACTGGGCCAACATGAGATCGTAGAGAAAGTCTCGTTTGCGGGTATTATTTCTTCGATTTTGCATAGGATTCAGATTGCGGACTTTCTCTTTATTCGATCATGCTATACAGCATGATTTTTTGATTGAGCTTGGCAGATTGAGCGAGTCTGAGGAGATGTTCATCAATGGGTCGTATGCCTTTAGCCATCATGAAGTTGAGCATATATTCTACTCTGTTTGGATTGACGGTTTTGACAGTCCCTTCTAAAAACTCGATTAGATCGGTGAAAATCTCCCTTTGTTGATGGCTTGACAATACTAGGTCAAGATTAAAAAAGAGCGGTTTTTGATCGGAGGTTCGTTGGGTTACCAAAGTTTCTACTAACTGCGGTAACCTTTCCCAATTATCACTTTCATTTACTTGTAAAAGTACTTCCACTAAAGAGTAAGTAAATAAACCATGCGATTGGCCACTGATTTGGGTCTCTTTGGCGTGTTGCCCTTCAGAGGCCCCAATCAATAATCCATAATCGGGTAAAAAACTCTGATGGAATTCAATGATATTTTGATTGCCGTCGGTATCGAGGATCATGCCTTTAGCATTGGTCGGAATCAGAGACATCGCTTCATTGAGCTCTGAAGTGGCTATATCTCTGCCATTTTCTGAGCGAGAATCGTAGACAACTAAAAAGTCGTCGGTTTGGGGATTATTGGTGGAATGGCCAGTATAATAGAAGATAAACCGATCTTCAAAGCTTAACTCTTGAGCGAGTGCTTTGAGTTGATTGAGGATATTGTCCCGCGTGGCTTGCTCGTCTTTGAGCTCAATAATACGGAGCGAATCTTCTGGCCAAATTTGTTGAAAGGTATCCCGCACCAGGTAAAGGTCATTGATACAACCATCTAAGGGAGAGACAGGGCTTTGATATTTATCAATAGCGACCAAAAACAAGCATAAGCGCACATTGGAAGGTTGATTTAAACGCACTTTCATCTCCTGGCAAAGCGGCCATAGAGCGTGCTCCGGCCATGAGTGTTCAAATCGATTGATGGCAATCTGAAGTTTGTCTGAAAAACCTTCCTCCCCTTCTTTATGAAATAAGAACAATAAGCAACACTTCAAAAACTGATGTGCGGGACTCGGAACAGTCGCTTGTAATGCTTCCAAGGCGGCTTTATAATCACCTGCCGCTGCCAAAGCTCTCGCATACCAAAGGCTAAATTCGGAGAGCTCTTGAGGTTTTTTTGTCAATCTTACCGCTAGGGCAAACTGTTTAGAGGCGGAGAGATAGCGAGTCCGTTCGGGCACATACTCAGCCAAATCCATCAGTGCCATGCCGAGATCGAAATGTTTGCGCGCATTTTGCCGCTTACGAAACACAAATTGACCTCCCTTATGTCCTCGTACTCTTAAGGGTTCTCCCCGAGGCGTTTGCTTATCGTCTGCGGCAACTTTTTCGAGTACTTTGACGCTAAGTTCCTGCACACCAATAGACTCATTTTTACGCAACTCTTCTAGTAAGTTTGCTGCAAAAGGGCTGTTCTCACCTGCCGTTCCGTCGGAGACGACCTCATTACGACCTGCTGTGATCCCCCAACGAGAGGCATCTTGCTCTAAGCGAGAATTGGCGATGCTTTTGCCTTCGCCCGTGGCGAACAATGAACCCGAAAAGCAGGAATCTGCCAACAATAATGTATGATGCGTATCGATGCCATTAAGAAAATCCCGGATTGTGCTATTGGAGACATACATCGAAAAATCATCCAAGGTAGCATCGACCGGTATCCAATAACCTTGCTCCAAAAAATCATCATACCAACCGTGGCCAGAGTAGTAAAGCAGGAGATTTGAGGCAGATTGGTCTTCATTTGCTCCTAATCGCTCGTTTTCATTCTGGCATTGCTTAGCGATGACTCGCATTTGATCGATGATGTTACGACGAGTGGCTTGACCTGTTACCAAATGAGGGAAACGTTCGGCCTTGCCGCTACACAAAAATCGTACATTCTCTGGATCAAACTCATAATCTTCTAGCAATAACTCCAATAAATCTTCTGCGTCTTTGACACAGTTTTTGAGCGGAGGGATACCAGTCGTGTTGTAATCGTCGATAGCGACAATCAACAAAAAGTTGGTACGAGTGAGCGTCTTCTCCCAACTTTCTTCGGGAGTGGACTCAGGAAATAGGTTACGGGTCTTAGGTGCTTCCATTGCAGCAATAAGGTAGGTAGAAAATCATCGGGAGTAAAATTGACCTTTTGAATAATTCCATGCCCTTTTTCGCAAAAAGGGCAGCAAAAAACCGGCCAGCGCCAAGCCAAAGCTACTAGCCCGCCACTAGTGCACAGCCCCTGCCATCGCCCGATAGTGCAAAAACGGTTTGGCCTTGTCTGTTTGTAGCGATGATAAAAGAACAAGAATTGTTAATTCTTACAGATTACTCTTGAGCTGCGAATTTTCCTGAAATGATGCGATCATGCTGCTTACACCTGCTTCATAGGAACTCACTTTGAAATTTGGAAAGCGGGTCCGAAACTTAGCATCAGAGAAGTCATATGGCTGTTGGACTTGGTAGAGCATTTCTTCAATCTCTTTGAGTGGAGAGATGAAAATCGAGAGAATTTTACGCATAAAGCTTGGCAAAACGGTGGCTTTGAGATTGGTACCCAAAGTCTGATTGAGTAAATCCACCATCTCTCCCGCGCTCGTCAATGGCCCTACTGGCAAATGCCAAATCTGTCCGTAAGTATCTTCGGCTAAGGCCAATTCTACTAAGGCATGACCAATATCAGTGGTCGAACTATACCGATGGGGTACGTCCAAAGGGGCCAAAAGCTGAGGCCCTTTACCAGACATCATACGTTCTAAGACCGATATATAAAGACTACTATTGACCGCTTTGGGACCATAAATATCCGCCGCGCGGCCGATTACTCCTTTGATTGTTCCGGACTCCATCGCTTTAATCATTAGATCGGCAGTTCGTTTGCGGGCCTGGCCTTTTTGGCTGGATGGATTTTGCGGATGGGACTCATCAAAAGGTACTTGCAGTGGCGTCGGCCCATACATATAGATGTTGTCGAGGAAGATGAGCGTGGCATTTTCTTCGCTACAGGCCGTGATCACATTTTGCATGATGATCTCCCAATCTCTCGCCCAAATCTCAGTTTTATAGGGCAATCCCACACAAAGATAAACGTGGCTAGAAGCTTGAATAGCGGTACGAGTCTGGCCCAAATCCAATATGTCTGCCTTTAGATTTTGAACGTTCGGCAGGGCCGCAGATCTACTGACTGCTCTGATAGGAAGGCCCCGACTTTGTAGTGCTTGTATGGTGGCTTGACCGATGCTGCCTGCGGCACCGAGGACGGTATGGAGGGGATTCATGATTTTTTTAGATGGAAATAAATCTTTATGTTTGTACTGATTGGTACAGTTGATGAAAAAACACAAGAAAGAAAACGTTATCCAAATTGGTGAAGAGTTATTTAAAACTCAAGGTTACCACAATACTGGAACAGAGGATATTCTTAAAAAATCAGATTATCCTAGAAGTTCATTTTATTATAATTTTAAAAGCAAAGAGGGTTTTGCAATCGAAGTATTAGAACATTATGGAACTAATGCTTCAAAATTTTATCAAAGTATTTTAAATGATAAAAAAAGAGGTTCTCCTCTGACTCGATTGGAGAAGTTTGCCAATATCATGAAAGATACGGCATCTAATAAAAATTTTAAGTCAGAATGTTTGGTTCAAAAATTCGCTGTTGAATGTGCGGCTATTAACGATGATCTTCGTATTGCAACCGAAATCCAACTAAATAAGATACTTAGTGTAATCGAAAGCTGTATTAAAGAAGGTCAAGAAAACCAAGAAATTCGAACTGACATTAGTGCTTCAAAATTATCTGAGCTTTTTCACTCCCAAATATATGGGGGATTCATATTATCAAGATTAAAAAATAAGGGTGATGTTATGGGCAGTAATATGAACATGATACTTAGCTACCTGAAACGATAAGTTTTTATTTTCCTATCTATTGAATAGATCAGTACATACAGTTTACATCAAATCCTAAAATTATGAAAAGAATCAAAAACCAATTAGTCTTATTGACGACCGCATCTCTATTGCTGTTTATCTTTGGATTTACCCCTTCTAGCGGCACTCAACTTGGTAAAACAATCAAGACCAGTACGAAAGAGATAAATCTTAAAAGGGTACAAGCTGAAGTCTATATCAACGCTCCTATTGAAAAGGTTTGGAAGATAGTAGGAGAGAATTTTGCGGAAAACTCAGCGTTTAGTGTGAATGCAAAAAAGACATACTATTTAAAAGAAGTAGATGGGATGATTGGCTCTCAAAGAAGAACTGTTGACTATAAAGACAAAATAATAGATGTTGAAATTGTTGAATATGATGCTAATGACAAACATGTGAAATGGGAAATTTTCAATATGAATGTCGCTCCCTTAAAAGCAGGAAACTCATCGTACACACTTAGTTCTGATGGTAAAGGTGGGACGGTATTGGTGCAAAAAGCAGCTTTTAAAATGAAAGTGTTTTTTATGGATTGGGTTGCAAAAGGTAAGTTTACTACCCTATTTAAAACGCAATTGGCAGCTATAAAACATTTTACTGAAACTGGTGAAAGTATTACTCCAGAAACAAAGGAGGATATAGTTGAGCGCTATTTAAATGATATAAAAGTGATAACATTAGAGTAGTTGGTTAAACCACCCCAAACATGCCCACTTCTGGATTATTTCTCGGCCTTAGTACCCTCGATTTACAATATCGCTTACCGCACTATCCTGCTCCCAATAGCAAGCATAAGGTGGCCGAAACTGAAATCTCTCTTGGAGGTCCGGCAGCAAATGCGGCGGCTACTTTTGCCTATTTAGGCGGCAAAAGCACTTTTTGTACAGTGCTTGGGGATCATGCATTGAGTAGTTTTTTTCAAGATCAGTTTAGAGCGTATCAGCTAGCAGCGGTAGACATGAGCCCTCAAAGCCCACATTTGCCCACTTTAGCCTCCGTCATGACGAGTGCCGATAATGGTGAGCGAACTATTGTGACCAATATTCGCCACGAAAGCCCACTTGACTTATCGCTGATCCCTACTGATCCTAGGCCCGATATCATTTTGCTGGACGGTTTTCATATGGAGGCGGCTATTTTTCTCGCCCGTTGGGGAACGCAAAAACAGATCCCCGTAGTGCTAGATGGCGGCAGTTGGAAGGCTGGAATGGATGAGTTGCTAGGGTATGTCGATATCGCGATTTGTTCGGCAGACTTTCAGGTGTCGGGTGGTTTAGATATTTTCCGCTACCTCGCGGAACGCGGCCTCTCGGCTATCGCCCAGAGTAGGGGAGGAGAAAGCATCGTCGCAGAGCATGGATCGCAGCGTTCGGCCATAGCCGTACCCCAAATAGATGTTGTAGATACCCTCGGTGCCGGAGATGTGCTGCATGGAGCGTTTTGCTGGTATTATGCTCAGAACAAAAATTTTGAAGCATCTCTGGCACAAGCAGCTAAGATTGCGAGTGAGTCCTGCCGTTATTTTGGAGCAAAAACATGGATGAGGTAGCGGCGTATCCCGATAGCTATCGAGGATTGCGCCGACACATTTTCCAAGATTTTGCGTCGCTACTGTACAAAAACCTTTTGCGTCTCTTGCCAATCTCCTCCTTTGACACGGACAAAATATAAGCCCGGACTGAGGCGATCCGTTTCCATTTGTAAAAAGGTGCCTGCTTCCGGCGAGTCAAAACTCGTCTCTGATAATATCTTTCCATTCATATCAAGAAATTGAGCAATGCAGTCTGGCGCGCTATAATTGACCATGACTGCGAGGCGACGACCCTGTTCGATGGGATTGGGGAAGATCAAGGGTAAGCTCCGAGTATCGGGTTCTGTTACTTCGCCGTCGAAATACTGCTTGGCAAAGTTAAAGGCCTCAATACCGATTTTTTCACCGATCAAACGACCCGGAATATCATCTGCTGGTGGGTGGATCCCTCCCCAAATACGCGACAAACTAGTCTGATCCGAGGCATCACGATAAGTGGCCCATTGTAGCTGTACATCTGTACTAGGACCATTTTCAAAAACGAGAAACTTATTTTTAGGTGCTTCAAAAACGCCCATGCCGCCAGGGAAAAACGGATCTCCGGTCAACATCGTCAAGACTTCTGCCGCCGCTCTAGAATAAGTAGAGTGGCCTGAAACATAGCCTGCAAAAGGAGGCGTAACAAAACTTGGACGTTGGTAAGGCCACCAATCTTCGGCCAGTATCCAATCAACTCCCGCTACGCTAACCTGAGGGTCAAGGATGAAGTTAGGCCCTCGCCATGCATATAATTTGATCTTGCCTACGTTTTCGCCAAAAGAGCCCGCTAGTGGATCCCCCCCTTTCACGACTTCAATCCGCCCCGGATAAAGTGGGATGCCATCTGGATGATAAGACATCTCTTGGGGATCACTGGATTGGCCTTGATCCGCCATATATCTAATGGTCGAAATCGGGCGCGGATAGTCATAATATCCCTTAATCCCCCAAGCTGCAATGGCACAATCATGCATCGCGCCGCCCAGCATAAGATAAGATTTGACGTCCCACTCTAGACCATCCATGATCGGGCCTTCTCCTTCAAACTTTTTTTCTAGATCAGGATGATCACTGACATAGTTGAGGAGTGTAAACCAGTGGCCTGGAGGCGTCTCTGAGTCTGGCCCATCTGCCCAGAACTCCGCTAATATTCTTGTATAATCGCCTCTAAGGACGATATTCGGTTCATATGGCTGTCCCGTCGCTGGGTTGATAGGATGTCCGGTACTAGGATCCCCTCCCTCCATCGCGTCATAAAAGTCGCGCATCCCTACGAAGGTTTTGGGCATGTCTTCAATGTCGAAATTGCCCTGCGCAGCCGGCGAAATATCAATCTTCACGCTATCGGCTGGATCAAGGTGAGAAGACCAAAGCGCCACCATGGCAAAGCCCCATTTATATTCGTCAGTCATGGCTGGATCGCCTTCTGGATCCATCAGCGGTGGCATACCCGGATCATGATAGACTTCATAATCAAAACCATCGCGTGTATAGGTGGTTTTATCGGCTTCTGTTAAGGCAAAAGGGCTGACTTGTCCCCATTCTGGGCTCAAAAAGTCAGGCAGTGTTCCCGAAGGATTGCCGCTTTGATCGATAAAGAGTTCGAAAGCCAATGGTTGCCAGCGATTGGGATCTGCCATAAATGGATTGCCCGGCACGATCAATCTAAGTGGATCATTGACAGGCGTATAAAATTTATTGGCGTATAGACCTTCCTCATTACTACCATCTTGTAGTCCAAAACGGATGATTTGCTCCGCGATATAGTTACCCAAAGCTGCTGGACTGCCAGTATTGATATAGTCTGTATCGCGAAAAGTTATATCGTAGCCAAGAGTTTCCATCAGGTTGTCGGCCGTGCCGAACGAGATAAACACTCCCGGTGAAAAGCGGAAACGATGGCGAATCAGACGATAAGCCGCATAGCTAATCGCTTCTTCTTGTGCTGCTTTGCGATTGTCTGGTGTTGCAATACCCGAAAAAGGACAAATGAAATCATCAGTGATTTGACCTAAGAAATAAGGTTTAGCCGTTGGCTCAAATGCTGCCCAAGCGTCATACATCGCCGCTGAAATGTGAAACAGATTGCGCGCATGTACGGTGGGCCTAGCGTTGTCTCTACGAATGCTTTCCAACAAGACATCATTCCACTCTCTGGCGATAGAATGGTCTTGAGATATGCCCAATAGAGGCAAACAGATAAAGATGGCTAAATAAATCCCTCTAGTCCGTAGTATATTCTTCATGGCATTAAGACTTCAACTTCAATATCCTGTCAACGAAAGACGTCGCCAGATCGCTGCGTGAGTGACTAAAGCTAGTCTTTCTAAACAAAAATAATATAGAATAATGTGAGTTTTGGGTAAGACTTGTGCTTTTCGCTACCCTCAAGCAGAGAAATTGAGCATACCCAAATACTTTAATAAGATTGGCCGTTCCGCCCAGCGGAAAAGCGGACCTAAAGTATTAGGGATAATGCAAACAGCATCCAAAGAGGTTGATTATTCGCATTTTAATCATCTCGGTACTTTAAACTTATTTATGCCAAGATAAATTTCCCGTCTTTGCGCCACTGCAACCACCAATCTATACTGGGGGCCTCATTAGGAGGTAGGTCGGGCAGTTCGGCAAGGCCGAAAAACCTAAGCTCTTTGGCCTCCTCGGAGCGATTTAATAATTCGCCCTCCCAATCGTCGCAGTGAAATACTAGGGTAAAATACTGGACCTCATCTCCATTGGGGTATTGAACGCTTTCGGCCTCTGGGTGTGAGCTGATACCAATGGCGCTGACTGATTTGAGCTGGAGGCCACTTTCTTCCGCCGCTTCACGAATGATACATTCAGAGATACTTTCGCCTTCTTCAAATCCGCCTGCGATCAGGCCCCAGCGATTGTTATCGGTTCTGCGGAGCAACAAAATCTCACCGCCCTCATTTTCGATGATGATGCGAGCGGCGGGATGAATCACTTTTCGGGAGCCAATGAGTTTTCGTAAGGCGAGTAAATAGGACATAGTTCTTGTTGCAAATCAAGCCAATTCAAACAGTCTCTAAGACGCACTGCGTTTTAAAAACGCAGTGCGTCTAGAAGTTATCGGATTTTCATCACCCTTGCCAACACAATTTAGCCAATGGCCTTTATCATTAAGTAAGCGGTAAGACCACTAAATCAAGCGTCCGCTAATGCACTAATAGCAGCAAAGTCTTCAGCGCTTAGTTCGATTTGCCCAGCTGCTACATTTTCGGCTAAGTGGGCAGAGGAAGACGTTCCGGGAATCGGCACCATCACCTCCGAATGCTTTAGTAACCACGCAATCGCGATCTGATAAACGGAGGCTTCATACTTAGTGGCGATTTGCTTGAGAGTCTCATTGTCCATATCACCGGCATCGAGTGGATACCACGGAATAAAGGCCGCGCCATTGGCTTCGCACCATTTGAGTTCGTTTTCCCATTTGCGATAACGGAGTGAATAACGGTTTTGCAGGCTGACGATCTTGATATGCTTAGCTGCTTCGGCCAACTCTTCTTCGCTCACCTCTGAAAGACCCAAATGACGGATATAGCCTTGATCTTGCAGCTCTTTGAGTTTGCCGAGGCTTTCCCCTAGGGGAACGTTAGCATCGATGCGATGCAATTGATAGAGGTCGATACGCTCTAGTTTGAGGCGTTTGAGACTACCTTTGAGGGCATCTTCAAGATATTGAGGATCAGCACGAGCTTTCCACTGATTAGGGCCTTGACGGGTCAATCCACCTTTAGTCGCAATCACTAACTCATCACGATAAGGATGGAGCGCTTCGGCGATCAATTCTTCGGACACATTAGGGCCATAGGCATCGGCAGTGTCTATAAAGTTGAGGCCGAGTTCGACGCAGTCGCGCAATACTTTGATGGCTTCTGCTTTGTCTTTAGGCGGTCCCCAGACACCATCGCCGGTAATCCGCATGGCGCCGTAACCAAGACGATTGATGGTCATGTCGCCACCTAACTGTAATGTGTGCTTAGTATTCATTTGCTAGATTGATTCTTTAGATACTGCTACGCTTTGTTCGCCATAATGGATGAGATTGTTGAGCATACTTTTGAATATAAAAGCATGAAAGGGTAGCACCGCATACCAATACAAGCGTCCGGCGATGCCCCAAGGCCGGAAAGTAGCGGTTTGGATGACTTTCGGTTCTCCATCCTCTTCGGATATTTTAAACTCTAACCATGCCTCGCCCGGAAGCTTCATCTCGGCATATAGCAAGAGTCGACCTTCGTCCCGATCTGCTAAGATCACT
Source organism: Bacteroidia bacterium (assembly GCA_045106675.1). Taxonomy (GTDB): domain Bacteria; phylum Bacteroidota; class Bacteroidia; order J057; family J057; genus JBCAWW01. Next base: position 20,721 of record JBGCFA010000096.1, on the reverse strand, counting down.
CGCCAAAAGTCTAATGCATCGCCAGGATATATCTCCTTTTCATTACGACGACCTCGGCGGGTGCCTACTCCACCTACTATTTTATCCAAAAATCCTCTCAAATCCCACAACCAATTAAAGGCATACCAACCTCGTTTCCCACCGATGGACCAGATATTATCTTTTACGTCTTCGACGGAACGCTCAAACACTTGAGATCGCTTGTCAATGAAGCATCCAAAAACCGGCACCTCAATATTGGCCAAAAACTGGCGATTGAGGTCTGAGTTTGACATCGCATCGGTCCAGCTAGAGATCACGCCATTTTGTTGAACCTTGAGAAAAGCTCTTTGCACGGATTCTTCAAAACTAAGTAAGTCAGTTTGTACGACCTCTTGAATCCGATTGTCACTACTAATCACTTCATTACGCATACTATCAACCAAATGTGTAGCAAGTTGAAAAGAAGTCGAGGTCACGAAGTAGAGCCAATAGCCTGATGTCTTGGGGGACAAAAATGGCACATTGACGATCCAACGTTTGAGTCCTCGGACCTTCGCGTACGCCAGCATGATCTCGCGATAGGTCAGGATATCTGGTCCTCCGATATCGTAGGTCTCTGCATAGGTTTCGGTTTTGCCTAGAACTCCTGTTAAATAATCTAAGACATTCGCGATGCCGATCGGTTGGCAACGTGTTTGGACCCACTTGGGAGCTACCATGAGGGGGAGTTTTTCGACCAAATCACGGATGATCTCAAAGGAGGCACTGCCTGAACCAATGATGATCGCAGCCCGCAATACAGTCAGAGGGACTTTGCTTTCTGCCAAAATCTCCTCTACCCGTAGGCGAGAACTGAGGTGGTCCGATAGTTCTTCTGAGTTGACAATCCCGCTGAGATAGATGATTTGCTGGGCGCTACTTTGGTTGAGATAATCTACAAAGTTGCGGGCAGCTCGCTCCTCTAAGGTTTCAAAATCACCTTCTGTACTCTTCATCGAATGCACCAAAAAGTAAACTGCATCGATATCTTGAGGGAGAGCTTGGAGGCTGTCAGGCTCTAGCAGATCAGCTGTTACAAGTTGTATCTGATCGGGATAGTCTTTGATGTTAAAATCAAGACGTTGTGGATCGCGCACGAGACAGACTAACTCATGTCCCTGTTGCAATAAAACTGGCAGCAAGCGGCGGCCGATGTATCCGGTTGAACCAGTAAGTAAAATTTTCATAATTGTACTAGTTCAACCTAAGTGAGAGACCAATTGTTCCGCGCAGCGGTAAGGCAAGAGGTAAGAATCAACGGCTAAATGTCCAATACTCATGGAGAAGGAAAAAACGCCTTGGACATCTGGTATTGAAATTGGCTATTGGAAATCCCTTAGCGTATCAGTCCACCGATCAAGCGAATAATCTCTGTTTCACTCTCCTTAATGTCTCTTAAGGCAGTTAAACGACCGAATTGAGCATTGAGGGATTGTAGTTGAATCGTACGATAGTCTAGTGAATTCATCAAACCACTCTGAAAACGTTCAGTCGCAAGTGCTAGGTTCTCATTTGCAAGGCGTTGATTTTCTGTCTGTAGCGCTAGCAGTTCGCGACGAGCGCGATAGTTGTCAAATTGAACCGAAAGTTCATTTTTTAGGTTGAGAGCCAGCTCGTCTCTTTGCAGTAAAGCGATTTCTTGATTGATCTGCGCATTTTCGATCTGTCGTTTGACATTGCCCCCATTATAGAGATTGAAGCGGATCGAAAAGCCCGCAGTATAGTCAAAGGCGCTTACCTGATTGGGGATAATTGGGAATTCTTCTTGGGTATCCGGATCGCGATTACGCAAGTTTACCACACCATATGAGTAGTTAGCATTGGCATTGATGCCGACAGTAGGGTAGAGGGCTGCCTTCGCCAAACGCGTCTCCTCGGCGCGCAAACGCTGGTTGAGATATTGATTTTGTAAACTATTATTGCTGGCGAGCATTCGATCTTCCAGATCAGCGAGATCATACATCTGATAGTTGGTCGCGAGGGAGTCGGTAAAAATAAAAACTTTGTCCACCGGATCGCCCATGAGCATATTGATGTTTCTGCGGGTATTACGAACGTTGAGTAGCTGACTGATGACGTTGGTAGAGTCTGTTAATACTGCCGTTTGAAACTGCAATAGTTCGAAAGTGCTACCGGTACCCAAGTCTCTTCGGTAAGATTCGTAGGCTGCACGTTCTTTAGAGCTTTCGAGCACCTCTTCGAGAACGTTTAGTTGGGCCTCTGCGAGCAGCACATTTTGGTAAGCGAGGACGATCGCTTGGACATTGTTTTCAATCACTACGGCAGCATTACCAGCGCTTTGCTCCTCTAATAAAGCAAAACGCGCCTTATTGGCTTGAATGGCAAAACCATCAAACAATACCCAGTCCAATGCCAGATTACCATTGAGGTTCTGGCGACCGGCCAAGAAGGAACCTGGATTTTGAGATCGATTGAAGGTTCCCGGTAGGGAAAATGTCAAAGTCGGGTATCTTCCAGCCGCTCCCCAGTCATTGTTGTTGGCGGCTACTGATTGATCAAGAGCAGCAATTTGGATCGAGTAGTTGTTGCTGAGCCCTCGGCCAACGGCTTCACTCATCGAAAGCGGCTCTTGGGCCAATACGCTACCAATGGCCAACAACAATATGATGCTAAGTGATAATTTTTTCAATGGATGGTGTGTTAAAACATGAATTGGATGGCGGCACAAAATCATGTTTTACCTAGTAGCGGCGCAAGATGTGTTGTGCCGCTACTAGATAAAACTGTTTACATGATTTTTTCCAGCGACTTGGTTTCCAATATAGCGGGCTCTACTTCGGCTCGATCAGGAATTTTCCATTCGGCATTCCAGGCCCATCTCGAAAATAATTTGAGAAAAACGCGGAGATCATTCATCACGGCAATGAGCGCCGGGAAAATGGTGAGGATAAAAAATGTCCCCAGCAATACTCCATAAGCTACTGATATCGCCATCGGCACCAAAAACTGAGCTTGTCGGCTCTTGGCCAAGATCAAAGGATATAAACCTAAGACCGTAGTCAATGAAGTCAGAATGATCGGCCTGAAGCGAGATCTACCGGCATAACTAATGGCCGAGGCTACGCTATGCCCACTTTTGAGCAGGCGGTTAAATTTGTCGACAAAGACCACCGCATCATTGACGATTACTCCCATCAAGGCGATGATTCCATATACGCTGAAGATTGACATCTTCGCGCCATGGAAATAATGCCCCATCACTGCCCCCACAAAGCCAAGTGGAATCATGAGCATGATCAAGGTCGCCTGCGAAAACGAACGGAAGGTCAAGGTGATCACCAAAAAGATCAAGCCGAGAATTAAGGGCCCCAACCACGACAATGAACCTGCAATTTCGTCGCTACGGCGATTTTGACCTTCAAAAGAAACCTGTACGCCCGGAAAACGAGCCGCCAACTCAGGTACCATTTGACTACGGATATTGTTGACTATTGGCTCGATAGATTGGTCTCTATCGACTAAGTCTGCTTCCAGTCTTATCTCTCTCGCGCCATCAAGGTGTTTGATACTAGCTACTCCACGCGTGATTTTATAGTCTACGAGTTCGCCAAGGGCATATTCTCTATTGTCGGAGAGCTTGATCTTGATTTGCTCGAGTTCGGTGAGGCTTTTGCGGTTTTCCGGTGGATAACGTAGCCACACTCGGACTTCGTCAGTACCGATTTGGAGGCGCTGGGCTTCCTGCCCAAAGAATCCTTGTCGCACCTGACGGGTGATTTCGTTTTGACTCAAGCCTAAGACGTAAGCGAGGGGCTTGAGTTGGATATCGATTTCGCGGTTACCGGGGATGTTAGAATTGGTAATATCGGTTAAGGCCGGAAAGCGATTGAGTTCTTTTTTGACGTACTCCTCGGCGAGAGATAATTCTACGAGGTCTTTGCTTTTCATACTCATCGAGAAGGGGCGTCCAAAAAAGCCTCTGGCTCCCACTGCAAATTGCTCCGCTTCTGGTATTTCTCCCACATGCGCTTGGATACGTTTGCCGATGGCAAAAGTGGGCATATCACGGATTTCTCCTCCGAGAAGTTGGATTCTAACGGTTCCGGTATGAGAGCCTGAAGTGCCACCTCCCCCACGCGTGCTACCAGACGAACCAATGGTCATGATCGTACTGAGCACGACATCCTTACCATCTGGCCTTTCGGCTTTGATTTCTTCATTGATCTCCCAAACGGCTTTTTCAACTCTAATGAGATAGGACTCTGTGACCTGCTCGCGCGTACCGGGTTGTAGGACAAGTTCAGCGGTCATATCATCTCCATCGATGAACGGGAAAAACCCAAAATTCACATAGCTCCCTTTCATCAGACCTATGGTCAACATAAATAAAGCGATACCCGTAGCCACCACCAAATACCGATAGCGAACGGACATTGAGATCAAAGGGCCATAGAGCCGATCCTTGACATAGCGTAAGCCATTTTCCATCCAAGTGCGGAAACGACCTTTTTCTTTTTTGGTCAATGCGCCAGAGTGGGCAAGGTGCGGCGGCAAAATCAAGAAACACTCTACGAGAGAGAAAACGAGACAAAGGATCACTACGATCGCCATTTCAAGCATGATCTGCCCAAAACGTCCTTCAATAAAAAAGAATATGCAAAAGGCAATAATCGTCGTCGTAACCCCCGTAAAGACAGAGCTGATCACTTCCATTGTCCCATCGATACTGGCTCGTAGAGGTGATTTGCCTTTTTCGAAATGGGCATAGATATTTTCTCCTACGATGATCCCATCATCTACTAAGATTCCGATGACCAAGATCCCGCCAAAGAGCGAAATAATATTGATAGAAACCCCAATCATATCCGCGACAAAAAGCATTCCCATAAAAGAAAAGGGAATCCCAAATGCGACCCAGAATGAAAGTTTTGTGCTAAGAAATAAGCCCAAAAGCACCAAAACCAAAATCAATCCTACTGCTCCATTTTGTAACAAGGTATTGAGTCGTTGGAGGAGATAATCAGAGCGATCATTCTCGAGGATGATACTGATCAGTTCGTTGTTTTCGTTGAAGCTCTCTGAATAAGCCTTGACATAGTCTACCGCCAGCAAGATATCTTCTTCCGGCAATGTCTGAACTTTGATCGTTACGGAAGGCTTGCCGTTATAAGTAGTTTTATTGGGTACATCGGCGAAACGCATTTCAGTCGTCGCGATGTCTCGGAGCCGTAAGACACTGCCATCAGGATTGGTGCGGATGATCACATTACTAATGCCTGCGGCATCACTTTCTTTAGAGCGGGCTCGGACGAGGATCTCCTCGCGCTCCGATTTGACCGATCCAGAAGATACATCTCGATTGTTGAGACTAATGGCACTAGAGACCTGATCAAAGGTGAGTCCATAACGTCTTAGCGTCTCCTCGGAGACTTCGATATTGATTTCTAGATCAGGAAAGCCTGTGATGTTGACTTGCGAAATTACGTCAGAGGTGAGTAAATCATCTCTGATTCCTTCCGCATATTTTTTGAGGGCCATCAGTTCGGTATTACCGACTATGACCATATCAATAGCGTCTCCTCGTGGTTTAGCGTTAAAAATGACCGGCTTCTCGGCATTAACCGGAAAACTATTGATTTGATCTACTGCATTTTTTACTTCCGTCAAGACGAGATCAGCATCATAGTCTTGCTGGATATTGATGGTGACGCTACCCGAATTTTCGCGCGAACTAGAATTGACCTCTTCTATGCCTTGAATGCCTTCGACAGCATCTTCAATCTTGGTGATCACTCCTTCTTCGATTTCCTCAGGAGAAGAGCCCGGATAAGGTATCGTGATAGAGATTGTATTGGGGTCAGTCTCGGGGAAATAGCGTTTGTTGATATTGATGACGCTCATCGCTCCCGCGCTGATCACTAGCACAATGATGACATTGGTCCAGATCGGGTATTTGATGAGATAAGTAATGAGATTACGCATAGCAATTACATTTCATCGATAACTTGAACTGGCATATTGTCATAAGCGTTGAGGAGTGGCTGGGTGACGATGAGTTCGCCAACGGCTACCCCCGTAAACAAAACCGTCTCCTGATTGATCTTTTCGATCTCGATCTCCTTGCTGACTAAGCGCATGCTGTCTTCAACAACATAGATTTGATTGCGATTAAATACAGCATTGCGTGGTATCTCCATCACATTGCGGATCTTACTACCGGGGATCTCGGCCATCAAAAACTGACCTTCAAATATCGAAGCATTGCCGGGATTGAAAGAGATATACAGATTGATCGTCTGTGTGGCAGCGTCTAAACTGGTACCAATACGACCGATTTTACCTCGCCAGCGATTCGTTCGATCTTCCGAAAGCACATCCACTTCCATCCCTCTTTTGACATATTCGAGATCTGTCGTCTGAAAAGGTACTTCCAACTCCAAACGATTGGAACGAGCAATGCGGGCCACGCGACCACCGGGATTGATGACCGAATTGACTTCTTGTGTAACATCCACGATGCTCCCACTAAAAGGTGCTCGTACTATATATTTAGAAAGCCGTTCTTCAGCACTTTGGATGCTATAAAATTGATTTAGGATATTGCGAGAGGTGAAAAAGACCTTCTCTTTTGCCGTCTTCATTTCTGGCAAAGCTGGCAGACGTGCCTCTACTGTCAAGGCTTCAAAATAGGCCTGCCAACGCGGGTATGCCTCCGGAAAATCAATTCTCAAATCCGGCATTACGCCCGCAATACTAGTCATGAAATTGCTTTTCTGGGCATAAAGGCTCAATCTCGCCTCTTTATTGTTGATCCGAAATATCGTTTGACCCTTACGAAAACTAGTGCCTCGCTTCAACAAGACGTTCCCTGAAAGGATCTCTCCCTGCACCTCTGCGATCAGGTCGATAGCACTTTCGCTGACCACCTTACCCAAGCCAGAGAGGGCTATTTCACGGCTTTTGTACTCCACGGGAGCGACGACTACCTTTTTGGCCGCTTCGCGGAACGACATCTGCTTTACCTCTGTTTCGCGATTGCCAAGGGTATTCATCAACCAATAGCCAAACCACAAGATGAAGGCAGCACCGATTATGGAGACAATCGCCCTTCGAAAAAATAAATTTTGTTTCATAGTGTTAGTGATACTAGGGCAAACCAATGTTTACTCTTGTATAAGCGCGGCAAATATGGCAAACAATATGATGGAATCTTGAAGAAATAGGATGATCTTAATTTGTTCTCCCTAAAAAAGGGCATCCAAGCTTGCTAAGTTATACTTTTACGATATCTGATAGCTCAACGGATTATTACATTTTCAACATGTATCGACAGATTGTTTTTCTATTGTTATGGACTTTAGGCGCTTTGACTTCCACAGCCTATGCTCAAGTTAGTGTCCGGCTTTCGGCGGGACTGATCAGTGGAAGTCCGATTGGTGCGATCCCTGAAGGAGCTACTGGTGATCCGGGTTTGCGCCTATGGGCGGGTACAGCTTTGGAGTATCGCTTCGCGGAACGCTTGGGTCTGAGGCTAGGCATCGGGATCAATACCAAGGCGAGTCAGTACGATGCTCCAGTAAGTGGCGAGCAACAGGCCGAAGCCAATATCTATGGTGCTGAAATCCGTCTGCCTTTTGCTTTTGACTATGAAGGCAATGTTAGAGGACGTTTTGTCAATCGATATGTACAAGTCCCTCTGACCATTGCTTATTACAATGAGAGTCGATGGATTCCTTATGGAGGCTTTTATTGGGCCCGCAATATTCGTCCCTATCACAAAGGCACCGTCAATGTCGTGGTATCAAACGGCATCGTCGAAATCCGCAACCAATCTTTTGATGAAACCGCAGGTCTCAGAGGCTGGGATTGGGGAGCGATTGTTGGGACTGATCTTAAGATTATTGATGAGTGGGGCCTAAGCCTCGAATTGCAGTACGGTTTGATCTCCATCCTAGAGACTAATCCTCAAGGATTAGACGGTTCCTTTCGTAATTTATATATCCAAGCGGGGACTTATGTGAGGCTCGGTAAGCAGGGAAATAAAAATAAATAACAATAAATTGAAATTTTCAAGAACATTATTTTCCTCCATATCTGTTATTAATGGCGCAATTGTCTTTTACCTTTTCCGCATTTCTTGATTTGACTTCCGAGTATGATTGCATTTGTTAGTCTGAATCCTTATAATCAGCTCTAAGCTCTAATATAGGCATGCGCTGGCCAAAATTTATTCTTTCCCTGTTATGTACGTTGGGTCTTATGGCTCTACTGTATTTCCCTGTGGCCACTCCACTTAGTTTAGGTAATTTTTTCAATCCCTTTCAAGGCTTTTGGCAAAATGCCCAACCACAAGGCTTACAATTAGAGGGGGAAATTGATCTCGCCGATCTACAAGACAAAGTACAAGTCAGCTTCGACGCAAGAGGAGTGCCTCATATCTTTGCCGAAAATCTCCATGACTTAGCTTATACCCAAGGATACATAACGGCCAAGGACCGTCTTTGGCAGATGGAGTTTCAAGTACGATCAGCCGCCGGGCGATTGACAGAAGTCGTTGGGCGAGGCCCAAATGATGCTGTCCTCAAGATGGATAGAGGCTTTCGTCGTAAAGGGATGGTCATGGCCGCCGAACGGGCTTGGGATGAGGCGCAAAAAAATGCCGAAACCAAGAAGGTGATGGAAGCCTATAGTGCGGGTATCAACGCTTGGATTGAACAATTGGATCCTGCGGATTATCCGATCGAATATAAGCTCTTAGAATATTCACCTGAAGCATGGAGTCCCCTCAAGACTTGTTTGATGCTCAAATATATGGCTCATAACCTGAGTTTTCGGGGAAGTGAGATTCCTTATACACATGCTCTACAACGCTTTGGTAGAGAATCTTTTGATTTGCTTTACCCGCGTTATGCGTATAAAGAGAACCCCATCGTCCCCGCTGAAACCCAGTTTAATCGTCGTATCGCAGCACCAGCACCTGCGACGCCTGAAAGCTATTATCCAGACTCACTTTTTGTCGCTCAACTCGCTGACGAACCTTCTCCTAATCTTGGTAGTAACAATTGGGCGATTTCTGGTAGTAAGTCAGCTACGGGCTATCCGATATTGGCCAATGATCCACATCTCGGGCTCAACTTGCCTGCGATTTGGTATGAAGTGCAGCTCAATATGCCGGGTATGAATGTTTATGGCGTTTCCTTACCGGGCGCTCCGGGCATCGTGATTGGCTTCAATGAGTTTATCGCTTGGGGTTTAACCAATGGTTCGGTCGATGTGATTGATTACTACAAAATCCGTTTTCAAGACAGCAAAAAGGAAGCATACTATTTCGATGGTCAATGGCTACCCGTCAAAGAAGAAATTGAAACCTTTACGATCAAAGGCGAAGCGCCTATTTACGATACGATCTACTATACTCATCATGGTCCAGTAATATATGACGAGTCGTTCGGTGAAACCGAGGCTCCGCTTGCCCTCAAATGGATGGCTCATAAACCCTCCAATGACGTCCTGACTTTCTTAGGCTTAATGAAGGCTAAGACCTATGAGGACTATGAGCAGGCGATCTCTACTTACAGCTGTCCGGCTCAAAATTTTGTTTTTGCGAGTGCTAGCGGCGATATCGCTATCTGGCAGATGGGAGACTATGTCAATCGTTGGCCGGAGCAAGGGCGATTTATCTTAGATGGGACTCGTAAAGATCATGATTGGCAAGGCGAAATTCCCTGGCAGCAACATCCACACGTTTTTAATCCGCGTGAGGGCCATGTGAGTTCCGCTAATCAGCATCCTACTTCTCCTCTTTATCCTTACTATTACGGTGGTCGTTTTGCGAGCTATCGTGGTCGTCGGATCAAAAATCTATTGAACGAAAATGACAGCTTGAGCTCGAATGATCTGAAAGCATTCCAACTTGATAATCATAATCTGATGGCGGAAGATATTTTGCCTCTGATGTTGACGGAGCTAGATTCATTGCCTTTGAATGTTGATCAAGTCAAGGTGAAAAATCTGCTTAGTTCTTGGAATTATGCGTATGAGGGCGATTTAGTAGCTCCTAGTCTGTTTGAGGCTTGGTGGCGAGAGTTATATGCTTTGATCTGGAACGATGAGTTCGGCAATGCCGTAGTACCACTCACTTGGCCGAGTAGTAGCACGACGGTTGGTTTGTTGAGAGATAGTGTGGCCCAGCGATTTTATCGAACACCAGCAGATACCAGTATCAAGACTCGAACTGATTTAATACAACGCTCTTTCCAAGCTGCGGTAGATAGCTTTTTTACACGTTATCCTAATGAAGAAGATTGGCTCTGGCAAAAGCGTCAGGGTACGGATATTAGGCATTTGGCGCGGGTGATTTCTTCCTTCCACCGTTCGGGACTACCGACCAATGGCACTGGCAATGCGCTCAATGCAATCAAAAAATCACATGGTCCATCGTGGCGTATGGTGGTCGAACTAGGTCCTCAGCCCAAAGCCTACGGCATTTATCCGGGTGGCCAAAGTGGCAATCCGGGGAATAAAGCATATGATCAATTTGTCGATGATTGGGTAGAGGGCAATTATTATTCGCTCTGGCTCATGCGAGATGCCAATGATATTCGCGATTCGATTCAATCCAAAGTAGTGTTCAAATGAGGTTTCTATTACGCATACTCCTGATCGCAGTGCTGTCCTATTGGGCTCAGCTTTACCTGCCGTTTTGGATAGCGGCAGTAATAGCCTTTGTTGTCGGCTTTGCCTTGAGTGAAAGGCGGCAAAAGCGCTCTTTTGGGCGTAAAAAGGTGCAACGCTCTTTTAGTTTTTTTGCCGGATTTTTGGCTCTGTTTATAGTATGGGGAGGCTTAGCTTTTTTTCTCGATCTCGAGAACGCTTCCAATTTGAGTAGCAAACTCTCACAGTATTTGCTCAAAGCCGAGAGTGGTCCGATGGCGGGTCCTTATCCCTTGATCTTCGTTACGGCATTGCTAGGCGGGCTTCTCGGCGGATTTAGCGCGATGACGGGCAATCTATTTGGCCTCGCAGTGAAAAGCTAAGGATCAATTTTGACTTATCCCATAGCGCAAGGCTTGTAGTAGATTGTGCTCAAAATCTGATCTGTTTTTACGGAGTTTGAGTTTGTTTTCCTTTAATTGCTGCTCAAAATCCGAGTTTTCTCCCAAGGCATGTATCAAATCTTTCTTTCTACGGATTTTATAGACTACGCCTTTTTCGACTAGGTAGTAGGAGGTTTTGCGTTCAAATTTTTGTAAAGTGCCGGCTAATGTATCGACCTCTTTGGTCAACGACTTTTTGTGCTTTATAAAAAGGTGGCGTTCGCCTTGGCGAAAGGCTTCTTCATAAATCCCGCCTGCGAGGCCTTGGTAGCTACTATCAGGCAGATTGATAAAACGCATGCCGATGATTTCAAAAGCTTGAATTTTGGCCTGATTAAGGATTAGATATAGTTTTTCATTTTTACTGACAAAGGCTACAAATAGGAGATTGTTGTAGATGTCAAAGTTGAGTTGTAAATCCTCATAGTATACACCCTCATACCAAAGATTGCCTACTAAAATCACCTTTTCGGCGATGTATTGTTTGCCCTTAGTGCGCGGGTAATAGTGCCGATATTCCTTACCGTTGAGGAGTAGTTCTTTGCCTAGCTTTTGACGCAATGAATCCTGATCACTTAGCTGATCTTGGCCGTAGAGCGAGATACAGATGATCCAACAAAAAAGGAAACTCAATATTTTCATGACTAGTTGACTTCAAATGTGGTGCTGCCAAATAGGCGCTGACCGCTTTGGGTGAGGCCGTTGATGACGACTCGATAATGTCCACTATCATCACCACTATAAAACTTGCGGATAAAGTCTTGGTCTGTCTGCCAAGTCAGACCTGCCTCCCAATGCAATAGTGATCGGAAATCAGGAATGCGTTCTTGAGAGGCTTGGAGATAATTAGGAGCGCTAAATTGGCGAGGACGCACGAGCGGTTTATACTTTTTTTCGATGATATAATCTGGAAAAGGCTGTCCCCCAAAGTTGTGTTTATAGGTGATAAAATTGACGACGCCATAAAACACATGCTCACCAGCTATATAGCGACGTCCTACAATCTCCACTCGTTCGATTTTTAGCGGATCATAGTCCCACAAATAATTCACGTCCTCAATAGGAATACCGTCAATCATCACCAGCGCAGGGTCTTCAAAGTGTATCGAACTGGAAATAGAATTTTCGTTGGCATATAGATCATTGACATCTAGATATTCATCCTTGCGGCGATCACGGCGACTAACGTAGTTGAGGATCTCTAGAAAAACCTCCTCCATCACTGGGAAACGAGTATAATCATCGAGAACATACACCCAGTCAGGATCTCCATAAAAATATGTATCGGATAGTTTAGTCGCTTTTTTGCCTCGCACTTCGCTAAAGTTTAAATAAGCGTTGTTGATTTGCGCATTGCGGCTCAGAGCCGAGATATAATCAAGCTTATTACTATCAATTTCCCAGGCTATGGGGTGGATGATCTGATGATTTTTGGCAAATCCTTGTTTGATTTCTACGGATTTGAGTGTCTGGTTCCGGCCCCAAAACAGCATGTCTTTTTGTTGAAGTTGGGGTGGTAGTAAGAGTGAGAAACTACCATCATCGCTGAGCGGAACGCTAAAAATCCTCGCGTTCTCCCCCGGAAATAAGACAAAAACATCTTCAGTCGCTCCTTCGACCTGGCCTTCTAGTCTGGGCGCAAGAATCTCAGCTTCGAATGCAGTATTGTCAGCTTGAAGGTTGTTTGGAGTCGATTGTTGGAGTTGAATATTGGAGGGCTTGTTGGGCCATTTTGGGTCGTATTTGTGGACGGAGACAGAAAGTTGCGCCCAATCACGATGGTTGAGAGCTGCGAGATTAAGGTTTATTTCGCTGCGCGAACGATAGGTCTTTTGGTCCGTCGAAATGACTAAGTTCTCATTGGCTTGATCACTATTTGGCTGAGAAGAGACGGAGCGTTCCCCGACTGAGGGGGCAGGGGCACGAAAAGGATGCACAATCCTGATGGCGGCTTCGAAAAAATGCTCAGGCCCAGCGTTCCGCATGGCGGTAGTATAAGCCTTGAGATAATAAATGCCGCTATTGAGATTGCCTTCGACAAAGAACTGTGCTTGAGCGGTTCCTGCTTGAAGGCTAATACGCTCTTGTACGACGGGTAGGGCCTGTTCGTCGAGGAGTTCGAGGTAGAGGACTTTGCTTAGGTCGCTAGCCTGGCCCTTTTGGTCAAAGCAGTAAGCCGCCATCCAAATGGTTTCTCCACTGAGATATAGGTCTTTGTCTGTGTGGACAAAGACTTGCTCTTGCTGGGCAAATAGTGAAGTTTGTCCTAAAAGCAGGATGAGGAAAATTATTTTATGCATCATTCTACCCAAAAATCAGGTTTAACTTCGGTGCCCCCTAATACGCGGCAATCACTACATTCTGGCGAGGTGAAAATATAGCCTGAGATAGCTGGGCGATCCGCAAAATCATAGAATACTCGGCCTTGACTGAGTAAGGTGGCAATATTGAAGTCTATCTCTTCTTGCGTAAAGCCTGCATCGGCCCGTTGTAGGGTATCTAGGGTAGCGCCACACTCTCTAAATCCATTTTGAATGCGGATACCCAAAGGCAATTCAGAGCGGGATATGTAAAGGCGCTTTTCGCTGACCCCTGAGGCGCTAAAGTAGCCCAAAACGGCTTCAGTTGGATCGTTGGTGTTTTGGATATTGCCTAAGCGAGACTGTGGCTGGCGATCAAATAGGGAGCCTACGTTTTCGGTTGATTCTTTGATGGTTTTCCAAAATAAAAATTCTTCTTCTTCCATCACATATTGTCTCACCAGAACAGAGTAGCGTTTGTCCAAACGATTGCTTTCCGAAGTGACAAAATCCAATGGATGTCCTAATAATTTATCGCTCGAATTTTGAGCCGTAGAGGCAATATTTATACCCTCTGTCGGCTTAGTTTGGTAACAAGTGGGATAGGCTTGGACCGTTTGGTCTTGGTTGTTGCCGAGATAGATGTAGTTGGCCGGGTAAAGGATCCCATACTTCCAAGTCTCTACCCATTGGTAACGATAAAATCGAGATTTAGCTTCGGGATCTTCAACATCGACATAGATTTGTACCCCTTCCAACGCGCCTGCACCTGTCACTCGGGCGTCATACTCCCAATACAAATTGTCAATCGGCGGACTCGCTTTGAGTAAGACGTAACTAGAAGCATAAGATTTACCATCTAGCTCAATCAATAGGCGATAGGATTCACCCGGGACACCTTTGAAATTTAAAGTGTTGCTCACAAAAACACCCGTCTCTTGCTCTGAAAAAGGATAGATGCTGCCACTCTGGCTTTCTACCTTCAGCTCTGCATTGCTAACCGTAATCACTTCATCTGAGCTCACAGGGCTACTATAGCTAAGCTTGATAAAGTAGGGTTCAGCTTGGTCGGTAATCACTCCCTCTACTACGAGGAAGCGTTCCTCGAAGGGGATATCTACCTCAAAAGGGTCGATGCAAGCCATCAGCAAGCATATTAAGAAGATATATGGAGGGATTCTCATCGGAATTCGAATGTATAGGTGAGGGTAGGGATGGGGCGACTGAAGACAGAGAGTTGATAGGTCCGTATTTGGTCCATTTCGATACGAGAAAAGACCGAATAAGCATTGTTGCGTCCTGTGAGATTGTAGACTGAGAGCGAAAAGGAGCTATGAAGCAGTTTTTCGACTCGATGGTCTCCTTCAATATTAACGCCTAAATCGATACGGAAGTAGTCTGGAATCCGAAATTGATTGCGATCACCAAAGAATGGAATCGTGGTCCCATTGAACTGATATTGAGCAATCGGCAGGGTCGTGGGACGTCCGGTATTATAAGTTACGTTGAAGGAGAAATTGAGTCTGCGACTAAATTTAAAATTGGAGATCAGGGTGAATTTGTGAGGTTGATCGAAGTTAGATGGATAATATTCACCGCGATTGATTTGTTCGCTAAGATAAGGCGATTGAGTCTGGATCAAGGCTCTGGAGTAAGTATAAGAAAACCAGCCTGTCAATTTTCCGGTCTTTTTGCTAAACAAAAATTCTACTCCATAATTTTGTCCGAGGGCATTGACAACGTCGGTTTCGATCACTTCATTGACGAGTAGATCTGCGCCCTCTTTGTACTCAAGCAGGTTGAGCAATCTTTTGTAATAAGTTTCAACCGAAAACTCTAGGCCTTTTGACGGGATACTGTAGTAAAGGCCCAAAGCAAACTGATCGCCGATCTGAGGCGGTAAATAAGTATTGCTCAAGCGCCAAGTATCGGTGGGAGAGATCGCCACAGAGTTGGTCAGCATGTGGATGTATTGGCGGGTGCGGTCAAAGCTAAACTTGAGCGCAAGGTCAGTATTGAGCTTATAGCGTCCCGAAAGCCTTAATTCAGGGCCCAAATATGGTTGTATGATCTCATTGGTGCCGTAAAAGGTAGTATCTACGATGAACTCCGGCTCTCTGGGCAAGCCCTCGGCATAGTTAAATACTGAGCCTTCACCTACTAAAGCATAAGCCGAAAAGCGTAAACCACCATAAATAGCGAGTCTGGGAGAGATTTTCCATTCATCACCGATATATAATGCTGCTTCAATCCCTTGTTCCGAAGCAAGATTCACTGGTTTACGAGCGGTCTGTTCCCCAAGGGGAAGGTAACTACCAGGGTCAAGATCATAAGCAATCGCCTTGGCCCCAAAACGGATATGGTGTTTAGCGCTGGGGTAGTAATCAAAATCAGTTCCGACGCTATATTGCTTGATACCGTAGTCGAGATTGAAGGCGTTTGAAGCGATACGATCGCTTTCTACTTGGTATTTATATTCGGTATAGCTGACTGAAAATAGACTGGAAAAAGAGTTACTAAAGAGATGGCGGAATGCGAGCGTCGCGCTGGTGTTTTGATACTGAAAGATCGTATCCGCATTGAGGCTAAATTTATCTTGGCTATGATAAAGAGAAAGCGAGACACTGTTTTTTTCATTGAATTGATGATTGACTCGCGCAATCCCATCCGCAAAGAAGGCGCTACTATTTTGGAGTGTTGGGTCTTCAAGCAAGCCCAGCAGCCAATTGGAATACGTACTCCTCAAGCCTAAAATATAGGAACTTGTATCCCGTTTGATCGGCCCTTCGAAAGTAAGCTTACTGGTCAGCGGGCTGATACCGCCTGACATGGTAAATTCTTTTTTGTTGCCATCACGGATCGCTACATCAAATATGGAGGATACTCGTCCGCCGTATTGGGCCTGCAAGCCACTCTTGTAGAGGTCTGCGCTTTTGATGACATCTGGATTAAAAGCCGAAAAGAAACCAAAAAGGTGGCTCGGATTGTAGATGACGCCATCGTCGATGGTGATAAGGTTTTGGTCTGTCCCGCCACCGCGAACGTTAAATCCCGAAGCACCTTCTCCCACCGATTGTACGCCCGGTAGGGTGAGGGCGATCTTCATGACATCAGCTTCGCCCAATAGAGTCGGCGTAGTCTGTATGGTTTGCATATTGATTTTGGCGACGCCTGTTTGAACGCTTTCCACTTGGCTCCGCTCACTCGTGATTTGGACTTCTTTGAGCGCAACGATTCGTTCTTCCAGCTCTACATCCAACTGCCCATCGGTATAGAGGGTGATTTGGCGGCGGGTGTCTTTACGCCCTGCGTAACGATACTGGATTTCATAAGTACCCGGTGGTAAACTGATCACATAGTAGCCAAAGTCATCCGTTAAGGCACCTACGACGGGATTTTCTTTAAAGACAGAGGCTCCTACTAGGGCTTGGCCAGTATTGATATCTTTGATGTAGCCATATAGGCGAACGCTTGTGTTGGCTTTGCTTTTGGCTTCCTCACCGATTTCAAAAAGCTGAGTTTCTAAAGAGAAGATGATTTCCTCGGCAGGGCCTTCCGCTTCTCGTTCAAAAAGATCGCCTTCGATCTCATCCAGATTTTCCGTGGCTTTAGGGGCTGGGATGGGACTAGCCAGCAAGGGTCTAATTTGACTCTGCTGGGTGAGAATGATACGATTATCCTCTCGGTAAAAGTTGAGATCAGTATCTGCTAGAAGTTGTTTGAGAAAAGGATCGAGTGGGCTGTTCTGAGCTTTGACGGAGACAAAAACGCTATCTATCCATTCCGGGGCAAAGTAAAATTGAATCGGATAATTGGCTTCTAGCTCTACAATGGCCTCATAGAGTAGTTTGTCCTGATAGTTTGCGTCGATCCGCAATACATCAGGGCTTTGTCCCCAGCTGAGAAGGGGGGCAAAAAGGAGCAGCAACAATCCCCATTTTTGAGGGCTGAAATTCATGGTAGCAATTGTAGTTAGTACAAGTAGATCAAGCGGAAAACGAGGGAAAGTGATACCAATTTAAGTTGAAATTCTGAGGAAACTTTGTGCTAAGTAGGAAAGTATTCGATTCTCGCAGGAACCGCTTACTTGATCAATCCTACCGCTAGCTTAAAATTTGATAAATCTTTCAGACGCACTGCGTTTATTAAACGCAGTGCGTCTAGAAACCCCAATTTTGAAAGCATGGCTAAAAATGAATCCAAGCGCAAGCACGCTCCTTTTGTAGAAGATGGGATCTACCATATTTTCAATCGAGGCATCAACGGCTGTAGTATATTCAGTTCAGACCGCAATCGTGATTTTTTCCTCAGTCGTATGCAGCGGTATATATTACCTTATTTTGATCTGTTTGCTTGGGTTTTGATGGATAATCATTTCCATATTCTCGTGCAAGTGAAGTCACTCAATGAAGCGTTCCTCGAAGAGGCAAAAAAAGAAAACACCCTCATCGGCAAGCAGTTTCTTATCGATCAAGCCATCGACCCTTTTCTGGTCTCTCAATACAAAAGATGGTTCAATAGTTACGTCAAGGCTTATAACAAAGAGCAAGAACGAAGCGGCAGCTTGCTCGAAAAACGATTTTGTCGTATCCGGGTTGATTCTTTTCATTATGCCCAAAAATTAGTTGATTATATCCATTACAACCCTGTTGAGCACGGCTTCGCCGAACGTCCCCAAGATTGGCAGTACTCATCGACAGGCACTAAAAAGGAGCGTTTTAAGGTACTTACAACCGCTTAATGAATCATCGCCGCCGCTCACTTAAAAACATTTGGATGCTCCTTCAGTTCGAATCAAATTCAGAGCACTAGTCTAGCAATCGCTTGTTGAGTAGCTTTGAACTTACGCTTAATCAATTGTCGAAATTATGTTTGCCAAAACTTACGGCAGTGCCGTCGAAGGGATCGAAGCTCAGTTGATCACCATAGAGGTCAATGTTGCCAAAGGTCAGTTTGGGCTTGTGTTGGTTGGTCTTCCAGACAACGCAGTTCGTGAAAGTTGGGCGCGTATAGAAACTGCTTTTCGTAACAATGAACATCGAATGCCTCGTTCTAAGATCGTGGTGAATATGGCTCCGGCGGATATACGTAAAGTAGGAGCCGCTTACGACTTGCCGATTGCGCTAGGTATACTAGCCGGAGATGGACTGATCGAGCCAGAGGCTCTTGAGCAATATTTGATCATGGGAGAACTATCGCTCGATGGTTCACTCCGTCCTTTGAAGGGGATCCTGCCCATGGCCATCGAAGCCCGCAAACGTGGTTTCAAAGGGATGATCATTCCTACCCAAAATGCTGGCGAAGCCGCGATCGTCAATAATTTGGAAATTATTCCAGTGGGGCATTTTCAAGAAGCGGTGGAATTTCTCAATGGCCAACGTGATATCAAACCTCTCGTTCGGGACACCCGACTGATCTTCATGGGGCATCAAGAAGAGTATGCTTTGGACTTTGCTGATGTCAAAGGTCAGGAAAATGTCAAGCGTGCGCTCGAAGTCGCTGCGGCTGGTGGACATAATACCATTCTTATCGGCCCTCCCGGTGCGGGTAAAACGATGCTTGCCAAGCGTATCCCCACTATATTACCGCCCATGTCTTTGGATGAGTCATTAGAGACGACTAAGATTCATTCGGTGGTGGGCCTCCTCCCTGAGAACTCATCATTAGTAGCGCATCGTCCTTTTCGTTCGCCCCACCATACGATCAGTGATGTCGCGCTTGTCGGGGGCGGCTCAAATCCTTTACCAGGAGAAATCAGTATTGCACACAATGGTATTCTCTTTCTTGATGAGTTACCGGAGTTTAAACGTAGCGTACTCGAAGTCCTTCGCCAACCCCTCGAAGAACGAAAAATCACCGTTTCGAGAGCCAAATCCACCGTGGATTTCCCTGCCAATGTGTTTTTGGTGGCGAGTGCGAATCCCTGGGGATTTCCGAAAGCAATCATTATAATATTTACTGGCACTATTTATCCTCTAGTTTCATCCACTGCAAAATCTTTTCGTTTGTCTCTTTTCTACATTGTTTTCCAGCTTCAAATCGAATAATGGTTTCTTCATCTATCCCAATAAGATGTGCCAATTTCTTTTGGGAAAGTCCTTTTCTCATTCGGATTGATTTCAGAGGAGAATAACTAGAGATTATTGGTGTATACCCAAGCATGCTAATGATTTTGGGCCAGTACATTGCTTTAGGAGTAGTTTGATTTCGTTCCCAATTTGAGAGTGTAGTTACAGAAACTCCTAATTGAGCGACGGTTTCCTTCTGCCGTAAATTGTTGTCCAATCGGAACCTCAATATATGATCACCAATTGTGTCTAAATTTTTAGGATAACGGATGTCTTTAGGCTTGGGGACCTTGAAACTTATTTTTATTACAAATGGATTCGAATACTTAGGCATATTATTCCTATCCAATATATTTGTTCGGTAGATTCTCTATCTTTTGTCCATGGTTACTTCTGATAAGTTAAGAATATTTCTATCCCTTTTCAGGGGTAGAAAAGATGTCTATGCTTATCGGTGGGAACGAAATGGGACAAGCGGTTATTCTCCGGGCTATTCTCTGGATTGGGAAGCTTTTCGCAAGCATCAGGCACAAGGAGGAACTTTTAAGAGTTTCGAAAATAAACAATGGGCTCCTTTTGATGAGCAGGTTCTTCATGACCATTTATCTGGACGAAAAGCGATTGGAATATATCCTTTGTTGCCAGATAATAGTTCCTGGTTTATTGTGGCTGACTTTGATAAAGAAGGTTGGGATAATGAGGCAAAAGCATTTGGGAAAACTTGCCAAGACTCAGACATCCCAGCTTATCTAGAAAGATCAAGATCCGGTAATGGCGGACATATATGGGTCTTCTTTGAGGATAAAATCCCTGCCTTTCAGAGCCGTAATTTGATGATTAGCCTGTTAAGAAAGGCCGGAATCCTCTCTCCATTTGAAAAGGAACAGAGTTTTGATCGATTATTCCCTAATCAAGATACACATAGTGGACAAGGATTAGGAAATCTAATTGCTTTACCTCTTCAAGGAGAATCTGTTCTAAGTGGAAATAGTTGTTTTATTGATCCTGAATCACTGGAGCCTTGGAAAGATCAATGGCGTTTTTTGCATGAAATAAAAAAGGTTAGTGCAGAACATATCCAGGCTCTATCTGAAGGATTAAAAAATGATACTCATGGGAAAATATTTCTCTCAGATCCTATGATTAAGTCCAATACCCTCCAAATAGTATTGGCGAATCAAATTTACCTTCTCCGTTCAAATCTGCCATTGAAATTGGTTCGCTTTATTCGGGAACATCTTAATTTTCCTAATGCAGAAAAAAAAAAAAAAAAAC
>JBGCFA010000095.1:0-6630 GCA_045106675.1 Bacteroidia bacterium | reverse complement strand
TTTGAGCAGTAGCATAAGTAGCACCATTTGTCATACAGACAGCATAGTCGTCAACGGAACTACTTATAATGCTGCCAATCCAAGCGGAACAGAAGTCTTTAGCAGTTTGGGTTCCAATAGTTGTGACAGTACCGTAACGATCAATTTAACTGTACTACCCGCTTTGAGCAGTAGCATAAGTAGCACCATTTGTCATGCGGACAGCATAGTCGTCAACGGAACTACTTACAATGCTGCGAATCCAAGCGGGACAGAAGTCTTTAGCAGTATTGGTTCTAATAGTTGTGACAGTACCGTAACGATCAACTTAACTGTACTACCCGCTTTGAGCAGCAGCATAAGCAGCACTATTTGTCATGCGGACAGCATAGTCGTCAACGGAACTACTTACAATGCTGCGAATCCAAGCGGGACAGAAGTCTTTCGCAGTATTGGTTCTAATAGTTGTGACAGTACCGTAACAATCAACTTAACTGTACTACCCGCTTTGAGCAGTAGCATAAGCAGCACCATTTGTCATGCGGACAGCATAGTCGTCAACGGAACTACTTACAATGCTGCGAATCCAAGCGGAACAGAAGTCTTTAGCAGTATTGGTTCTAATAGTTGTGACAGTACCGTAACAATCAATTTAACTGTATTACCCGCTTTAAGTAGTAGCATAAGCAGCACCATTTGTCATGATGACAGCATAGTTGTAAACGGAACTACTTATAATGCCTTCAATCCAAGCGGAACAGAAGTATTTAGCAGTATTGGCTCCAATAGTTGTGACAGTACTGTTACGATCAATCTAACGGTTATAAATGCGATTGACACTTCTATAAATATATCAGGTCTAGCTATAACTGCTAATCAGCTTGGAGCAAGCTATCAGTGGTTAGATTGTAGCAACGGTAATGTCGCCATAACAGGGGCAACAAATGCTAGTTATACAGCTACAGAAAATGGCAATTATGCAGTCGAAATAAAAGTAGGACCCTGTACGGATACATCGGCCTGTGTCAATATTACTACAGTTGGTATTATTAAGAACACGCTTAAAGATAAATTTGTAGTATATCCTAATCCGACAAAAGGGTTAGTTATGATTGATTTTGAGTCCAATCAGGAAAATATATCGGTAAGAGTGTTTTCTATATTCGGTCAATTAATTGAAACGAAACAAATGACTAACACTCATCAATTTGAACTTGAGATTAAAGGTGTTCCTGGTATTTATCTATTAGAAATTTCTGATTCAGAGAAGCAAAAAGCTGTCTTGAAAATTATTAAAGAGTAAAATAGTTATCAACTATATTGGCCCTCACTGATTTATGAAAAGCAGTGAGGGCTCTTTTTATTTCTATAATCTTCTATTCTTCCCAAAGGGCATTTCCCGTCAGTTTATGGACATTCGCTGTGATCTTTTCGATCTCCCAATCCCACCATTGCATCTCTAGTAATCGGGCGATCATATCTGGCGCAAAGCGTTTGCGAATTTCCTGAGCGGGATTGCCTCCGACGATGCTATAAGGGGCGACATCTTTCGTAACTACTGATTTAGTGGCAATGATGGCGCCATCTCCAATCTGCACGCCGGGCATGATAGTGGCTCCATAGCCAATCCATACATCATTGCCAATGACCGTATTTCCTTTGTTGGGATAGCTTTTGCCTTCCATGGCATGTTCCCAGCCGTTGCCAAAAATGGCAAAAGGGTATGAGGTGATCGCCTCAGAAAGATGATTAGCTCCATTCATAATGAAGGTAACATCCGAAGCGATCATGCAAAACTTACCAATGATGAGCTTGTCCCCCGTAAAATCGAATAGATATTTTACGTTCTTTTCGAAATTTTCGACGCTCTCAAAATCATCATAATAAGTATAATCACCCACTATGATATTGGGATTCGTAATGACGTTTTTGAGAAAACAGAGACGATCATAGTTCGCCAAAGGGTAGAGCGTATGTTTATCTGGACCTTGTAGTTTTCCGGTTTCCATACTTATTCGTCCCCTACTGCATTTTGTAGCTCCTGCACATAAGTGAGTACGGCTTGGATTTCTGCGGCATTGAGCGTTTCTCCAAAGGCAGGCATCGTCTCTTTCCCTGCGGTAACGATTTGGTTCATCGCATCTAGCTCTAGCGTTGACTTGAGGAGGTTGGGGATCTTTTTAGTCTCCTTCGATGCATCTTTGCCGTGGCAGACTTTGCAATTCTTCTTAAACAATTGCGCACCATCTGGCGCATCCTGAATTGGAGCGTTACTCTGCAAGAGGACCCCTGTAAATAGAACCAGCAAAAGCGTCAAAAATCTAAGCATATTGTGTGTTTTATACGGTTTCTAAAATCGTTTCACTCATTGATTCGCCTGCGATCCAGCCTCCGGTCCATGCTGCTTGAAAGTTAAACCCACCGGTTACGGCATCAATATTCAGCATTTCGCCTGCAAGCCATAGTCGTTCAAATCGCTTGGCTGAGAATGATTTGAAATTAATCTCTTTTAATGAAACGCCGCCAGCCGTCACAAATTCTTCTTTGAAGGTACTTTTTCCATCAACCTGATAGCGGCCTTCACAAAGTTCCGTCAAGAGACTTTTACGCACCCCTTTGGGTAAGTCTGACCATTTCATCCCTTCGGTAACGCCAGCATAACTAGCCAAGCGTTGCCAGAGTCGAGAGGCTAAGCCAAATGGATTTGCTTTCAAAACGGTCTTTTTGGCCCATTCATGGACACAGTTTTGGATTTGATTGGCGGCATCTTCCCGATTGATGGTCCCTAACCAATTGACCCATAATTCAAATTTATAGTCCTTGTCATTGAGTTCTCTGGCACCCCAAGCAGACAGTTTCAATATACCTGGTCCACTTAATCCCCAATGAGTGATTAATAGTGGTCCATTTGAGCTCAATTTTGTCGTAGGAATCCGTAAGCTCGCATTGGGCACAGAAAGTCCGGGCAAGTCTTGTAGCCGCGCATCTTTGATGTTGAAAGTAAATAGAGAAGGGACAGGATCAACCATTTTGAGCCCTATATCGCCTAGCATTTGCCACATTCGAGGGTTGCTCCCGGTTGCGAGGAGTAGGCGAGGAGTACTGAATTCTGTCTCTTTACTGCGGAGTATCCAAGGGGCCGAGGCGTTCTCCGGAGGAGTGATCCCCTGCACATTGGTCTGAGTCCTCACTTCTATACCGGCTTGCCGAACGCTAGAATAAAGGGCATTAATAATACTTTGGGAGGAGTCAGAGGCGGGAAACATGCGGCCATCGGCTTCGATTTTAGTCTCAACACCTCGTTTTTCAAACCAGTCAACGGTATCGCCTGAGCAAAATCGGTGAAATGGCCCTCGCAATTCTTTTTGACCACGAGGATAAAACTTAACCAGTTCTTTGGGTTCGAAGCAGGCATGGGTAAGGTTGCAGCGCCCACCGCCTGATATGCGCACTTTGGATAGTACCTCTTTGCCTCGTTCGAGGATGAGTACCTTCCAATCTGGCTGTAACTCTGCCACTCTGATGGCAGCAAAAAAGCCCGCCGCGCCGCCACCTACCACAATAATATCCCAAGATTCGGTCATAGGACCGCAAGTTATCATGTAGCCAGCGGTTTGCAAAAAACAGTAGCAGTGGCTTGCAAACCACTGCTACATCAATTACATCTTCTCCGTATCTACTCCCAATGTCTGCAAAACGCGCATTGAATTGGCTTTTACATTGGCTGGCGGGTTGAGAGAAAGAGACTTTTTGAAAGCCTTGATCGCTGCTTTCTTGTCGCCGGGCCCATTGCGAGTGGCGAGTCCTTCTCCATAGCTGTCCCATACATTTGGATCATTGGGATTGCGCTCTGTATTGAGCTTAAACATTTTGATCGCTTCGTCCTGACGGTTGGTATTCAGAAGTTGATAGCTATAGGTATTAAGCTCTGCATTTGTCGCACTAGCGAGAGCCGTTTCCATGATTTCTTTAGACTTTGCCTCTTTGCCATTCAAACTAAATAGGGTCGCTTGGGTACTGAGTGTGGTAAAGTTATTGCCACGATTGACCGCTTGCTGCGCCCACGCCATTCCCTCCTCTAGGTTCGTATTGTTTTGGACACAGTATTGAGCGGCGGCATTCCAACCTTGCCATGTGAAGCCTGGCGTATTGCGTAGCTGATTGCGAATACTCATCAGTGTTACATCTTCGGATACGCTTACTTTGATGGGCACTTGCAGTTTTTCCCAACTGAGAACAATATTAGCTTCATTCGAGCCAGTATTGACGATGTCAAAGGCCAAAAGTTCTTGATGAGCGTTCGCCTTGGGCGTAACCTTGACTCTCAAAGCATCTTCATCAGACTTGTAAAAAAAACTGCCCCATGAAGTGGAGTTGTGAGAAAAAATGATCGTCCATTCACTTTTGGAGGGTAGCATATGTAATCCATAAGTTCCAGCAGCTAGTTTTTTGCCTTCTATGGATACCGCTTCCGAAAAAGTAACGACAGTATTGTCATTGGCGCCACATCGCCAAGGGATCTCTCCTTGATGCAATTCAGCGTTCTCATGCAATGGGACAATGCCGCCCCATACGGCCCTATCTTTGACGGAAGGGCGTGAATAGGTGATGCTGACTTGGGCAACGCCAATACTTTGTGATAGGGTAGCCTTCGGACTAACGGCAGGTAATGTAAGCTGCGCTTGAACGCTTAGTCCAAGCAAACAGATGGTCGCGATAAGCAGTGTAAATTTTTTCATATGAATTTGATTTTAGGATAAATGCTCCTCCCTAATCAAATGGAATTACTCGTTTATAGGGAGACAAATATTGCGAAAAGTGCTGATAGTGAGCCCTTTCGCAAGAATGGCATCGGTGAAAATTGCTCCCTCCCTTATCGACTCAAATATGTCATGACACTTTGCGGTACAGCGACCCCAGAATCGGTAATCTCATCTTTGATCGGCATGCCAGCACTCAGCTTAAGCGGTACCACTCCGGCCCAGACATTTGCATCCTCATCTGCGGGATCATCTTTTGGCGGTGCCGAACGTATTTTTGCAGAGGCATCTTCGATTTCAAAAGCAATAACTGATGTGGCCTTCATCTCTGCTTCATTGGGAGCGCGACTTTCGTCATAGCGACCGGGTAGCATTTGCTCGGTCAAGGCGCGTAATCCACGGGCTTGTTCTTTTGGATCTAGGACCCAACGACCTTTGCCAAAAAGTACCACTGAGCGATAGTTGGCAGAGTGATGGAAGAGTGAACGCGCCAATACCAATCCATCAAGATGCGTTACTCCGATGGTCGTGGGAGCGCCTTCTCCAACGGCATTGATCATCCGGTTTTGGCGAGCACCGTGGAGGTAAAGCGTATTGCCGATCCTCCCATAAGAAGTCGGAATCACGATGGGCAAGCCGTCTATCAAAACGGCTACCTGACACAAAAAAGTAGCATCCAAAACCTCATGGATAGTGGCTTCGTCATAATGCCCTCTTTGGTGACTGCGACGCAATTTAGCACGGGAAGAAACTTCTGGTTGATTCATAAGCTTGGTCTTTAGACCTCTAATTAATAGTTTTATCGGATGGGTAGTCTATACCACTTTTGACAAAACTGATAGTCCAATATGTTGCCATTTGCTCGTTTGATTGCTTTGAAGCCCGATACCGGTACAGCTCTTTATCTCCAGATTGTAGCTCAATTGATTCGTCTGATCGAAAATGGTCAACTGGCCTCCGGTCAACGATTACCCGGTAGCCGCAAAATGGCGGAGATATTGGGTTTGAATCGAAATACTGTCATCGCCGCCTATGACGAACTCAACGCTCAAGGTTGGCTAAGTCAAAAAACAGGGAGCGGAACTTATGTCTCTGATGAAATTCCCTTAGCACGCAGTCAAGAACTGAGCGTTCGCCAAGGGCATGATACCAAACTGCCCCACTTTGACACCGTCTCTCTGATCCCATTGCCACAGCCTCGTCCGACCACTAAGTATCAACTCAATGATGGGCTGCCAGATATCCGGATTGCACCTCTCAAAGAACTTTCGCGGGAATATCGACGGGTCTTAACGCAAAGTGTTTGGCATCATAAGTTAGAGTATGGGGACCCCCAAGGCAGCAAATTGTTGCGGGAGGAAATGAGTCAGTATCTGCGGGAAAGTCGGGGGTTACAAATCGAATCGGATGCCGTCATGATTACTAGAGGCGTGATCATGAGTTTGTATCTCCTCGCTCAGACTTTGATCGAGGCTGGTGATGGTGTATTGGTGGGAGAGACAAGTTATAATACGGCTAGTATGAGCTTTGCGCGAGCAGGGGCGAGGTTACACCGAGTGGCGGTAGACTCAGAAGGCATCGTAGTCGAATCCATCGAAGCGATCTGCAAAAAGCACCCCATCAAAGCCGTTTATGTGGCTTCGCATCACCATCATCCGACCACGGTTACGCTGAGTGCTAGTCGTCGCGTACAGCTATTGGATTTGGCGCGTCGCTATAACTTTTGGATCGTGGAGGACGACTATGATTTTGAGTTTCACTACACCCGCAACCCGATATTGCCGATTGCGAGCATGGGCGCACCCGAACGCGTGATTTACCTTGGCTCCTTCAGCAAGACCTTGGCTCCAGCTCTCAGAATCGGCTATTTGGTAGGTCCTCCGGCTTTGTT
>JBGCFA010000094.1:0-4639 GCA_045106675.1 Bacteroidia bacterium | reverse complement strand
CCAACACATTGGGATATAGGCTCGAAGAGACTTGTTCAAAACAGCCATGCGGTTCCCTTAAGATTGATGCCGATCCATTGACCAACTCACCATAGACATCTGTAAAGACCTCAAAGGAAGCATCGAGAGTCCCAGGCACTACATCTTGTAAATTAAAGTACATATTATCTGAGGCCTGATTGCCTGCCATACTGATTTCAAAGGGGAAGCCTTGTCGGCGAACATCAAAATTCAGGCTCCTTTGTTCATGGAAAGCATTGGCCGCAAACTTAAGCTGCATGGGTTCAGTCGGTATGTCCTGCACTTTCAGCTTGAGATAGATCGTTTTAGCACTGTTGGGTAGTAAGGTGATTAGTTGGGCTAGATCTGCACTTTTAGTCGCCAAGAAACCCACAGGCAAAACGGTATTTAACTCTCCCTCAATCACTTCATCCGTGGTGTTTTGAAATTGTACGGGCAGCATTACCTGATCGCCCACACTCAACCAATTGGGAGAAATCACTTTCATCGCAAATGGAAGTTCGGTACTATAAGTCTCTTCAGTGTGTGCAAAATGCCCTGCTCCATCAGTCCCTTCGACGGTTATTCTAAAAGCACTCGCCTGATCAGGATTGTGAAAGGAGAGTTCGGCAAGGCCGCGCTCGTCAGTTTTAAGCTCTCCTGCCCAAAATACGGTCTGACGAAAATCATCGCGGACTGTCGTCTCAGTTGTTTGATACTTAGGGCTATAAAAAACTCTTGCGATACTAGTTCGTGCCGGATCTTGTAAAAAATAGGGCTGGAGACGATGGCGGCGAAATTGGGGTTTTGTGACTTTGCGGCTTTGCCGAACGCCAGATTTTGTATTAATTAAAATCACCCCATTGGCACCGCGACTACCGTAAGTTGCAGAAGCAGAACTTCCCTTCAGGACATTGATCGATGCAATGTCATTGGGATCAAGTAAACCAATCGGGTTTAAGCCTTCATTACCTCCGATACCAGCAATCGGTGGAGCTTGCAATACGACACCATCTACCACGATCAGAGGACTCTGGTAAGCCCCAGCACTATTGCCTCTGATCAAGAGGCGCGAAGAGGCTCCTGGCCCAGAATTAGGGATCACCTGCACTCCTGAGAGCGCCCCCTGCATAGAATTGGTAAGTTCTTGGGCTCTGATCGACCTAGTTTCCGTTATTTCGATACTGGCGCTTATCCTTTCTTTTTGTTGGTTTGCATAGCCTACTACGACTACTTCTTCTAAGGTGGCGCTGGTTGGTTCTTCCATATCGATGGATTCATCAGCTGTACTTTCAGCGAATTCTAACTCATCGATATCCACTGGATCTATGGCCTGATTCAGGCTCTGTACTTTGGGAGTAGGTATCGGCAATGGCGCAGAAAAAGCTGGAGGCGCCGAAAAAACAGTGTTACTGTAATCGTATTGATAGTATTGAGGCTGATTGGCATAATTATAAGTCAGATAATATCCTCCTGAGACAAAGGCTTGACTCTCCGCATCCCATCGGATATTGGTCGGTATTCCATCAAAAAAGCTAATCGGTAGTTGAAAAGCATAAGTCCCATAATCGAGGGCGGGACAAATAAAATTGCCCGTAGAGTCCGTATTTACCATAAATACCGCTGGAGTATTGTCTGTCTTTAAGATAGAAAAAGTGCTATTGCTTTGAGGAGCACCATTTTGATCGATCAACTGCCCTTTCAATTCGGGGAGGCCATCGAAATCAAAGAAACTCATGGGTCTATCGGCCTGAGTTTCCAGCATTTGATTCCAATCAAAGCGTCTCCAGCCATGTGTGAGCATCAAGATATCTAGGTGGGCAATCGCTTCTGGCTCTTCTTGATCAAAGTAGTAGTTTGGTTCTTCAATCTTCCCTTGTAACTCACCATTAAGCAGCATTTGAGCGAGTAGGTTTGCTTGTTTATCGTCTGCAAAAGTCAAGTTCTGCTCATCCACCACTGCTAGCGAAAGACTACTCTGCACCGGATTGCCGCTGTCGTCTTTGACGGAGATAGATAGATTCACTTCTTCTCTTGGTAGATAGCTATCCTTATCCGTTTTGATATCCACCTTTAACTTTCGCTCTGGGTGCAAAAAGACTAAGCGTTCCGACACGGCGACCCCATCCTCTTTGGCTAATATAAATCCTGCAATCCCCATCTGATACGCATCTGAAGCAACTACATATCGATTTTCACCACGGCGGCAATCAACCTCATATACCTGCTGCAAATTTTGGCCTTGCTGCCCCATTAACAATACCTTCCCACCCTCTGGATGAAAGATCCTAAAATGGAGTTGATCCTCGCTCTGCTTGTCAAGCGATAGACGAAAAGTTTCTTTTTGTGGAGCAGGCAAAAAATACCGTTTCTCAATCGCAAAAGGTTCATTGATCTTGGCGTAATACACCTCGGTACGCGCAGCCTTGATCCGTAACTTGCCCATACCCATATGAGCAGTACGAAAGCTATCTATGATTTCATCTTTTTGATTATATATATAGCCAGCGACATCAGCTCCTTTGCCAAATTCATTGATCGCTTTGAAGGCAATAACGCCTTCTTTCCCGCTGACTAAATCTCCTCCTTCCGGCAAAAACTGCAAATCGATTTCCCCCAACTCTACTGCTACGGACCGAAAAATTGATTCGGTGAGCTCTTGATACTCCAAACGGAGATTCAGAGATACATCACGAGTATTTAGTCCAGAAGGCAACTCTTGCACAAACCAAGCCTTGCCTTCTTTGTCAGTTTCCATACTTTGTCGCTGCCAAATCTCTCCATCTATTTTCCACTCGGCTTCTATTGGATAATTGACTAGTAATTCATCAGACAAGTTTTTCAAATCAAACTCTGCCACGACTTCTTGACCCGGTCCATATGACTCTCGGTCAAAATCTAGCTTCATCAATACTCTGGGCAATACCACCTTTTGTAGTTGAATATCTTTAGTGAAGACATCTCTATCGTCATAATTTAGCTGGACATTGGTATAAGCTTTGATTTGATACTTTCCACCGTTCAGCTCCGCTGGAACCTTAAAATCTCCTTTCCCTCTCCCCTCTTGTAAAGAAATTTTCTGCGTGACCAACACCTGACCTTTGGGATCAATTAACTCAATACTCGCTTTTTGGCTCTGTTCTTGAGCTTCCCCCAATCCAGTAGGAGATACATAAACGCTAAACCAAATATCTTCTCCGGGACGGTATAAGCTTCTATCTGTATGACAATAAATCTTCTCAGAGGCATAGCGATACCGATAGTCGGCTAGTTTTTGTTGTAGCTTTTCTACAATTGGGTTTGTCGCGATAGAATTAGGCAGGAGCATCATACCCGTTCCAAGACAAATGCAGATCGCAAAAGATATCAGTAGCAGTGGAGTTTTCATATCAAAAGATTGGTTAATCTCTTTTATGACAACGGCAATGTCTGGATTCCACAAATAATTATTCCAGTCAGAAAAAAATCCATAATTTTTCCATAAATTCACAGGACCAAACTCGTTCTTTATGAAAAGCAAAAACTGCTACTACCTCCTCCTATTGACCATATTTTTGGTCCCAGCATGTGAGTCAACAGATCCTCAATCCCCTCCTTTATCGGAAACCCAACAACGAGAATTATCTAATGCCTTAGTCGGATTGAAGGCGAATGAAGGTTTAGAAGCCACACTTTTTGCGGGAGAGCCCATGCTCTTCAATCCCACCAATATGGATGTGGATGATCGCGGTCGAGTTTGGGTCATTGAAGCCCAGAACTATCGCAATTTCTTTAATCCTGCGAATCCGATTCGAGAAAAAGGAGATCGTATCTTGATATTGGAGGACAGCAATCACGATGGCAAAGCAGATAAACAAACTGTTTTTTATCAAGGTAGAGATATAGATGCCGCTCTAGGCATTGCCGTGATTGATGATAAGGTCATCGTTTCTTGTAGCCCTAATGTCTGGGTATTTACCGATGCCGATGGAGACGACATTCCCGACAAAAAAGAAGCTCTATTTACCGGCATTCAAGGGGTGCAAAACGATCATGGTATGCATGCCTTTGTGTTTGGGCCTGATGGCCGTTTATACTTCAATCATGGCAATGCGGGCAAAAGCCTCAAAGGTCCCAATGGAGAAGATTTATATGATTGGGGAAGTGGTCAAATCCTTGATGTTGAGAAAAGTAATTTTCAGCAAGGCATGATCTATCGTGCCGAAATAGACGGCAGTAAAGTAGAAGTATTAGCGCATAATTTTCGTAACAACTATGAAGTCACGCTCGACTCCTACGGCAATCTTTGGCAATCCGACAATGACGATGATGGCCATAAAGGAGTACGGATCAACTTTGTGAAGGAATACGGTAATTAAGGAAAAAAAGACGAAAAAACAGGCGCAGGCTGGTTGAGTTATCGTACTGGGATGAGCAATATCGCTAATCAAATGCATTGGCATCAAAATGATCCCGGCGTAGTACCCAACCTAATACCGACTGGAGCGGGTTCACCTACTGGGATTGCATTTTATGAAGGCTCACTCCTACCGGAGAACGCCCAAAATGCCCCCATACATGCAGATGCAGGTCCAAGAGTGATTCGGTCCTACCCTATCCAAGCTGTAGGTGCGGGCTATAAAGGGGATGTATTGCCCTT
>JBGCFA010000093.1:0-6283 GCA_045106675.1 Bacteroidia bacterium | reverse complement strand
CGCGTTCTGCGAAGCAGGTAAAGCCCAAGAAAAAAGGATACTGATTAATGCGAATGCCTTCATATTATGCTTCTTTAAACATTCAAAGATAAAAAACTTTAACCTTATAACGTAGATAATGCCGCTCTTGGTCTAACGCAGCCCGATAAGTATTGGGTAAAAAGAAATCCATTAAATCCAGCAATCCATATTTCCTTCATTTTCAAGGAGGGACAGAGGAGCTTTGAAATTTCAACGATTGTGGAGAGGCTGTTTGCAAAACATATGCTACACAAACAATGACCCCTGTGTAAGATCATTGCCCGGTACTCGTCCAAAATGAAGGTAAGCCCGTTCGGTCGCCATTCGGCCGCGATTGGTGCGTTTGATGAAGCCTTCCATCACTAGATAAGGCTCATATACTTCCTCTATAGTTTCTGCTTCTTCGCCCGCAGAGGCAGCGATAGAATTAAGTCCCACCGGTCCACCTTTGAATTTGTCGATTATCGTGAGGAGGATTTTAGCGTCCATATCATCCAAGCCAGCTTCGTCCACTTCGAGCGCTTCGAGTGTGATACAAGCGATTTCATAGGTGATCTTACCGTTTCCTTTTACTTGGGCAAAGTCTCGCGTTCTGCGCAGCAATCTGTTGGCAATCCTCGGCGTACCACGGCTCCTACGAGCGATCTCTAGAGCTGCATCTGCTTTGATCGGTACTTCTAGGACTCCAGCTGATCGCTGAACGATTCGTTGTAGCGTCTCCGCATCATAATACTCTAAACGAGCATTGATGCCAAAGCGAGCCAACATAGGCGAGGTCAAAAGGCCTGCACGAGTGGTCGCTCCCACTAGTGTAAAAGGATTGAGCGAAATCTCAATACTACGGGCATTAGGACCGGACTCTACCATGATGTCGATCTTGAAATCTTCCATCGCGGAGTAGAGGTATTCTTCAATTACCGGAGATAAGCGGTGAATCTCATCGATAAACAAGACATCTCCTTCATCCAAATTGGTTAGCAAACCCGCAAGATCACTGGGCTTCTCCAAGACAGGTCCTGAAGTAGTGGTGATTTGCGCTTTCAGTTCGTTGGCAACGATAAAGGAAAGCGTCGTTTTGCCCAATCCGGGAGGGCCATGCAAAAGGACATGATCGAGGGCTTCCCCTCTCAACCTAGCCGCTTCAATGAAAATCTTGAGATTATCAGTAAGCTTTTTTTGGCCCGTAAAGTCCCCAAGCTCCTGTGGTCGGAGGTGGAGCTCATCATCAGATGGCGCAAAGGGATCTAGCATTTCATTTCGCATGACGGCTAAAATTAGTATTTGACCCTCGGAAATGCTAATTAAATTAGTTGGGGTGGTTGCTGCCCTTTTGTCATTGCTACAAAAGGACCAAAAGAGCTAGTCAGCCGCGAACCAGCCCCGCGAGCCGCCCCATTTCTCAAGCGGCTGACAAAGCCAACACCAATTAATTTTATCAAATAATGCGCGTAGGCTTGAGCCGTACACTTGGGGGCCGGATAGTGGAGATGGCTTTGTACGGCTCGGTTTTTTGCTGCCCTTTTTGCGAAAAAGGGCAAAAGACAGTTACATATTTCTACGATACTGCCCACCTACCTCATACATCGCTTGAGTGATCTGGCCCAATGAGCATACTTTGGTCGCTTCGATCAGGGATTCAAAAAGATTGCCATTCTGGATAGCAACTTGCTGGAGGGTTTGCAGGATTGCTTTTCCAGCTTCGGTATTGCGTTCTTGGAAGGCAGCTACTTGCTCGATCTGTAGTTGTTTTTCCTCCTTCGTAGAACGAATAACCTCATCCGGTATCACGGTAGGTGAACCCTCATCCGAAAGGAAGGTATTGACGCCCATGATCGGGAACTCACCGCTATGCTTAAGGCTCTCGTAATAGAGGGATTCTTCTTGAATCTTACTACGCTGATACATAGTTTCCATCGCTCCGAGTACGCCGCCGCGTTCCGTGATACGGTCAAACTCCAATAAGACTGCTTCCTCAACCAAATCGGTCAATTCTTCGATGATAAAGGCACCTTGCAAAGGATTCTCATTTTTGGTCATCCCCAACTCATGATTGATAATCATCTGAATCGCAATCGCGCGACGTACCGACTCCTCAGTAGGAGTAGTGATGGCTTCGTCATAAGCGTTGGTATGCAGGGAGTTACAATTGTCGTAGATCGCATAAAGCGCCTGCAAAGTAGTACGGATATCGTTGAATGAAATCTCTTGGGCGTGTAGGGAACGACCCGAAGTCTGAATATGATATTTTAGCTTTTGTGAACGATCGTTGGCTTTGTACTTCAACTTCATGGCTTTGGACCAAATTCGGCGCGCTACGCGGCCGATGACTGCATACTCTGGGTCCAAACCATTGGAAAAGAAGAAAGACAAATTCGGCGCAAAGTCGTCGATATTCATCCCACGCGAGAGATAGTATTCTACGAAGGTAAAACCATTGGACAAGGTGAAGGCCAACTGACTAATCGGATTGGCTCCCGCCTCAGCGATGTGATAACCTGAGATCGATACCGAATAGAAATTGCGGATCGCATGATCAATGAAGTACTGCTGCACATCACCTTGCAATTTGAGTGAAAACTCAGTGGAGAAGATACAAGTATTTTGAGCTTGGTCTTCTTTCAGAATATCAGCTTGAACTGTACCACGAACT
The DNA here is from genome assembly GCA_045106675.1 of Bacteroidia bacterium. Lineage (GTDB taxonomy): Bacteria > Bacteroidota > Bacteroidia > J057 > J057 > JBCAWW01. The sequence continues at coordinate 3,612 of JBGCFA010000093.1, read as the reverse complement.
TTAGAGATGGCCGAAGCTTTAATCTCTTGATAAACCTCAGCAGGCAAGACTTCATCTCCCGTAACACCCAATAACATCAAACCTAAGCCATCGTTACCCTCGGGTAAGTCGCCTTGGTATTGTGGTCGAGCTTTGCCTTTTGCTTTATAGATCGCTTCTATCTTGGCCTCGATTTCGTCCTCTAAGCCCTGCTCTTTGATATAGAATTCGCATTGCTGATCAATGGCAGTATTGAGAAAGAAGCCTAAGACAGTGGCTGCTGGACCGTTGATGGTCATCGAGACAGAAGTCGATGGATTGCAAAGATTGAAACCTGAGTACAGTTTCTTGGCATCATCCAATGTACAGACCGAAACTCCAGAGTTACCGATCTTGCCGTAAATGTCAGGACGGAAGGCGGGATCTTCTCCATAAAGCGTAACTGAGTCAAAAGCAGTGGAGAGACGTTTGGCGGGTAAGCCAAGAGAGACATAATGAAAGCGCTTATTGGTGCGCTCTGGTCCTCCTTCTCCTGCAAACATACGCGTTGGGTCTTCTCCTTCACGTTTGAACGGAAATACACCGGCAGTATAAGGAAACTCTCCCGGTACATTTTCACGTAGATTCCACTTTAGGATGTCAGCCCAGCTACGATAGGGGGGGAGGGCGATTTTGGGAATCTGATTGCGAGAAAGCGACTCTGTATGCGTCTTGACGCGGATTTCGCGATTTCTAACTTTATAGACAAACTCCTCTGCGGAGTAACGCTCTTTCTTTTCGTCCCAATGCTCGAGGATATATTGGTTGGTCTTGTCGAGTTGGAGATTGATCGTTTCGTAAGTTTCGGCCAAGCGTTCCCTGGCAGGGTCTCCCTCGGGCAACAATCGCATGGCCTCAGCCAAACTTTGCAACTGGCCCGCTACTGTGGCTTGCTCCTCTGCCCAAACATCATACTCACGATTGGCCTCTGAGATTTCGGAGAGATAGCGAGTGCGTGCGGGTGGGATAATAAATATTTTTTCAGAGGCTTCATCTGAAGCCAAGAATTCAGTTTTTAGATCAGCTCCGGTCTTTTCAGCGACAGTGTTCATGACTGCGCGATAAAGGCGATTCATGCCCGGATCATTGAATTGAGAGGCGATGGTGCCAAATACGGGTAACTCATCTTCCTCCGTGGGATGCCAGATGCCGTGATTGCGTTTGAACTGCTTACGGACGTCTCGGATGGCGTCTTGAGAACCGCGCTTATCAAATTTGTTGATGGCGATAAGATCAGCATAGTCTAGCATGTCGATCTTTTCGAGCTGAGTGGCTGCGCCATACTCAGGAGTCATCACATATAAGGCAACATCAGAAAAATCGACAATCTCGGTGTCTGACTGCCCGATACCGGAAGTCTCCAAGATGATCAAATCAAACTGAGCGATTTTGAGGATGTTGATGGCCTCTGCGATATGCTTGGAAAGGGCTAGGTTAGATTGCCGCGTTGCCAAGGAGCGCATATAGACGTTAGGATGGTTGACTGCGTTCATGCGAATGCGATCACCCAATAAGGCGCCACCTGTTTTGCGCTTGGACGGATCGACGGAGACGATCGCTAGATGCTTGTCTGGAAAATCGAGCAAAAATCTGCGTACCAACTCATCTACCAAAGATGATTTTCCTGCTCCACCGGTCCCTGTAATTCCTAAAATAGGCGGCACAGCCATATCTTTCATACGATGGTGGACATCATTCATGATGGGTTCCACCAATTCAGGCTCGTTTTCTACGGCAGAGATCAAACGTCCGATAGCGCGAGGACTGATTTTTTGTTTGACTTGGTGGAGAATGGTAGTGCCATTTTCTGCGCTAGTTTTGACCTCACCAAAGGCTGCAACGATCGCATCTTGCCAGCGATCTATATCCAGTTTACCAGTTGGGAAATCTGCTTCTTCAAGCAAATGATTGATCATACCCTGTAAACCTAGCTCGCGGCCATCGTCTGGCGAATAGATGCGCGTGATGCCGTAAGCGTGTAATTCTGCGATCTCGCTAGGGTGGATCGTTCCTCCTCCGCCTCCGAATATCTTGATATGCCCGCAATCTCTTTCTTGGAGCAGATCATGGATGTATTTGAAGTATTCGATATGGCCCCCTTGATAGGACGTAATCGCGATACCTTGAGCATCTTCTTGGATAGCAGCTGCGACGATCTCCTGCGCAGAACGATTGTGTCCGAGGTGAATGATTTCGGCACCTGAGGCTTGTAAAATCCGTCTCATAATGTTGATGGCAGCATCATGGCCATCAAAAAGAGAAGCTGCCGTAACGATACGGATTTTGTTTTGGGGCTTATAGGGAGCGATCACTTGCATATATAAAAAATTGCAGAACCGAACTAACGCTTGTTCGGTTCCGCAAATATACGAAAAATGATGCAATGGATTTTGGGTTAATATGGGTAAAAGCCTGCTATGTGGCGGTAAAAAATATTTATAATGTGGCGCCGCAAAATTTTGTAATGTAGCGGCGTAAGATTTTACGCCGCTACGAAAAAATCATTTATTCCAATATCAACTTGCGACTCAAGCGTTCCCCGCTAGGGGTGATCAAACTCAAATAATACAGACCGGCAGGCGCATCAATCTCTAGTGATAGGTTTTGTTCTGTGTGGAGGCTGCGTCGCAGAACGCTTTGTCCCATCTGATTGCTGAGGAGAAGGATGCTAGCGGGAAATGGTTTCGCTAATTCGACTTTTAAAGGGCCATTAGTAGGGTTGGGGTAGAGTTTAAAGCTGGAGGTGGGAAGAGTTTCGATAGCGGCGGGCTCGCAGACTAAGCTATCGAGACTATTATTCATGTCGAAGGTGAAAAAATTGATGTCCCCCAAGACTGGGCCGCTGCTTTCGCTGAGTTGATAGGGCGAGGATTGTACGGTGGTATCGTTCGATGAAATCGCGATAGTATTGTAAAAGCAATCCGCCTGGCCCATCGCATCAGTCTTGACTAGCCAAGGAAATAAACCGTTTTCGCTTGGGCTGATGATCATGCTATCCGGATCAGCAAAGCCAGTCATTATCAAGCTCCCATCAGCATTGGCAATTATGCCAGTAAAGATCTCGATATAGTCAGTGCCATATTCACCTGTCCAAGTGATATTATCATTAGCGTCTAAGCCCATCGCGAGTCCTTTGGAGCGGAAACCATTGGGAAAATGGTAGCCTGATAATACGTAAGCATCATTGGCAGTTTGGAAGACATCAGTGATCTCACCGCCATTAGGGTGGGGGATATAGTATTTTTTCGCTTGCAGCGGAACGCCAGAGGCATCAGTTCGCAAGGCGAGTAAAATAGATTTGTCTTGAAAGGCAGTGCTATTGTAAAAGATATCCATTTCCCCATTGCTGCGAGCGTGGATGGCAAAAGGCTCAGGCTGACTATCGGTGAGGCTGTGTGTATCGTAAAAAGTTACGTTTTGGATCAGGCCATCGGTATTGAGTTTGGCGAGCCAGCTGCCTTCAGAGTTAAAGCGGGTAGAACCAGAGAGGAAGAGTTCGCCATTGGCGGCCTCGGCGATACCTCCCACTTTAAGGAAAGCACCATTTAACTGACTCTGGATCTGGCGCGACCATACTAATGTTCCTGAGGGATC
>JBGCFA010000092.1:0-27630 GCA_045106675.1 Bacteroidia bacterium | reverse complement strand
TGCCTTAATGTGTTGCTTGGGTTACGGTGGAGTTTGGAATTGGTTTGGATTTTTTTGTAAGGGCTTGAGGGTGAGGGAGAAAAAATTGGTTTTGGAATATATGCTGTCCGGTTTATGGATTGGGTTTGTTTGTAGGTTCGGCTTGTAAACCGAACCTACGAGGGGTTGGGATAAATCAATTTAATTTGATAGAGGCGGGTATTCCAATCTTGGTAACGGCCCTCAGTTTCGTCGAATAGGAGAGAGTGTGTATTGGTCCAATTGAGGATGCTGCGTTCTGGCCCTTTTTCGCTTTGACGCTCTATGTCTAGCATTTCTAATATTTGCGGATTGAAAGGTTCAGGACTGGCGATTAGTTTGAAGTAATCAATGGTTTCATGCTGCCCCATCTCTTGTTGTCTTCTTGAGAAACTAAGACTGGCTGTCTCACCATCAATGGCAATGATACTTTCTCCGGGTTGTAAAAGATTGCTTCCTTCACGGATCGGAATAGGACTAATTGCTAAATCTGAACTCAGATATAGGAGTCCCAAATATAAGGGCTGTTTGCTATAATTATGGAGACGAATACGTATTTGCAAGGGTTCTGGGACTGCAAATTCATAGCCAATAGTCTCAGGTGGGTAGGCTGCTTGTTCTGTGGCGCTAATAATTTCGAGGGAGATAAGGTTTTCCTCAATCTGGCTGTTAGGATTGTAGAGATTGAGGATATTGTCCCATTTGGAGAGATGAATCATTTGATTGACAGCTTTTGCAAAAGAACGGTCCCATTTTCCGATATTCGCCTTCGCTGGGACTAGGATCGGTCTGCTAGAATCGCGTCTATGACTGAGCCAAATTTGATCCGAATCCGCCTGCAAAAAGTATTGGGCTTTGCTCTCGTCTATTTCTGGCAAGAGGTACAACTGATTTTCCTTTTCTCGATCGGTTTTGATGTATCTAGAGAGATCGGTTTTATAGTAGGGAAGTTTTGCTTGCTGAAAGGAAGTTTCGTCTATGTGAAAACGCAATCGTTCAATCGGCAAACGATTTAACCTAGCCACATAAGCCAGCTCAGGATTTAGATCGATTTCCCCTTGGGGAACGATCCAACTTGATCTTGCCCGTACGCTTTCAGCGCCTACTTGTCCGATTAGCCCTTTTCCTAAGGCCATCGCCTCCGGCGGAACGCCAGCCTCAAATAGATCCAAAACACTCATTTCTCCCGTTACAGGATGTTGAGCACGCAAACCATCTCGATAACCCGCATCCAAACGCCAAGCACTTTGCTCAGGCACAAAACGGATTTCAAAACGAGCTCCTTGGTGTGCGAGCATGGCTCCCAAAAATTGCGGTTCATCACTCTCTTGCCAATGCTCAAAACTCAAGTTAGGTGCTGCATGGGCACTTTGTCTCGCCAATCTCTCCCGTAAATCTTGGAAGACTTCGTTTAGGCCTTGCGTGCCCTTTTTCTGACTGAGGCTTTTGATTAGGTTATAGGTAAAAATTCCTCTGACTTCATCGCCAAGGATCATCTCCGTGGTAGTGTTTCGCGACTTAGCGGCATAAAGCTCAAAAATAGGACTATTGGTATCTGTGGCAATCTTTTCAAAAGGAGAAGGCAATCCCATACTAGCCGAGGGTAAATCAATTTTGCGAAGATGTCTTACTCTAGCGGTTTGTTCGATCTCTCCTGGCACTGCTACAAATCCGGCATCTATAATGGTTGTCAGCTTGGCTTTCTGGCGATCTAATTGCTGAGCTAGTTCACGCATATCTCCATCTTCAAAATCAGAGAAGAAACGTTCGCCTTCGGCGTATAAGACCAATTTTCGAACAGGGTCTTTGAAAGGCGCTTTTTGCATCAAAACGCTCTCATCCACATCGCCATAGCCCGCAAAATAGAATAATACTTCTTCGCCTTCCCCCGCTTGACTCAAAAGCTCTTTGATCGCTCTATTGACATTTTCTTTATGCGCCTTTTCATTGAGCAAGCTCATGATCTGATAAGCATGTCCGTTGAAATTGAGTTGACGACGCAAAAAGTCCAGCATGGCTCTCGCGTCGTTTTCGCAGCCCTCCAGCGGTTCTATGTCTTCGCCATAACGATCAATCCCAATCAATAAAGCATAGAGGGTTTGACTACTTTCGCCTTCGTTTTGGTGAAAATCGCTATAATAATTTTCGCTGGTTTCCGATTCAGAGGGAGTTTCACTCGCTGCATAGTCGCTTTCCTCAGCGGGTATTTCTGGATTGAAAAGATGCTCCAACAAATCTGCCGGCGGTGCATCAAACCAACGTTCATTTATTTCAGCTACAATCGGATTGCCTTCTAGCTGCAAGCCGTTTTGCCAGATTCTTTCTTGCGCGTTTTCTTTGAGGTTTTCGAGCTTTTGCAATGCCTCCGGCAAACGAGTAATTTGGTTGTTTTGGACTTGTAGGATTTCTAGATCGTGAAAAGTACTCAGGTTTTCGGGTAGCTCAGATAGTTGATTATCATTGAGATAGAGCTTTTGAATGCCCGAGATGTAGGTCAATTCATCAGGAATACGACTAATTTGATTGTTGCCAAGATCGAGATGACGGAGATTTTCAAGCAGCAGAATCGGTGCTGGAAACTCACTCAATTCATTATGGTGCGCCAGTAGTTTGTTGAGTTGCTTCAACTCGCTCAAAGCCGCTGGCAGAGCGGTCAGTTGATTGCGGCTGAGGTTGAGATTGTTGAGCTGGCTGAGTTTGGCGATTTCAGCGGGTATTGTGCTGAGTTGATTGTCTTGGAGCCCTAAGTATTCGAGTTCGGTCAAAGACCAGAGTTGAGCGGGGAGACTCCTAAGCTTGAGTTTTTGGAGGTTGAGACGTTTGAGCCCTTTTTTACGAACTTCTTCGATCTTCGCTAGTGCCTCGGTCCAGCCTTCACGATTGCTATCTCTAAAGGTTTTGAGCTTGCCTCGTAGCCGTGCCGGAACTTCTAGTTTGAGTATCGTATCGCTGCTTCCTTCCTCTGCAATGATCAAGGTCGCGACGGATTTTGTGCCTTCTAATTGACTTTCCTGGCCTGTAAGCTCCGTTTTGAGTTGCTGGCTAAAACCCAATAGACTCTCAAAAGCATCGTCTTGTCCCGCGAGCATTTCTAACAATTTCGTAAGCCGCATTTGCTCCATTGCTTCGTTGGAGAGCATGGCCTTTTGCAAAGAACGCCCAATTTCCTGCGCGGCGTGGCGAGGATGTAGGCTAGCTAATGAAAGTTGTTGATGAATCTCTTTGAGGCGAGGGTCAGCGTTTTTGGTCGCTACTTGTTGACTGTACTGCTGCAAAAAAACCGCCAAGGACTGAATACGCTTAGGCCCAAAACGTTCATCGGCTTGTAGTTGAGCTAATAGATATAATCTTAATTTTTGGTCTATCTGGTAAAGTTCAAATCCTACTTCCTGACAAATCCCCGAAAGCAAAAGATCCGAAACTACCATATTGGGTAGTTCTTCGCTGGATGCTAGCGTTCCGCGAAGCGGGTATAATCTAAAGTTGAACCAAAGTTGATACAATAAATCAGGGCTAAACATCATCGGAAAAGCCGCATGCTGCAAAAAGACCTGATGCCCTTCATATTCAGCACCATAAAGCTTTTGCGCACGTTCGTAAAAACGCTGCAATTGCTTCTCTTGCCGTGCCGGTATGATGGGTAGACTCATAATTTAGGCTTGGTTTTTCCTCGTAAAGCATTGACTGCTTGCTGCATGCCGAGGCTGTTGATTTCAAACATGGGTACGAGCAGTTTGTCGATAAACTCTGCGCTAGTGCCTTGCCAACGATTGCGGGGAACTGGATTGAGCCAAGCGATATGCTGACCGAGAAGTTGCAATTGTTTGATGGCCGATTGAGTTTGAATGATCCGTTGGCGATCATATCTACCACGTGCTGCACCAGCATCACTGATGATCAAAATAGAAGCTTTGCGATGCCTAAAGTATGGGGCCAGTTCACTGATTTGATAGGCTTTGGTTTGGTCAGGATCTTGAAATAGTATAGGCCCAGGAACATCATGAAAATAGAGCGTATTGGGCGTTTTGGTATCTGATTTAGGGGCCGAAGCCGCAATTTGCTCGGCTAAATCATGAAATGCCACCATAGAACCCTCATAGTCGAGCAGTATCAAAAGCCGAGCGATACCGACTTGTTGAGTCTCATAGACCAAGTGTTCGAGACGACCTGATTTGGCAATCTGATCTACTGTCTTGTTGATGTCAATACTCTCGCTGGGGCGAGGCAAAGTTCGGTCTGGCAGATAGCGCCAAGATTGAGTGAGTTGCCTTGGACTAATGGCTTGATAGCGCCCTTGAAATAAAAAGGATTGCTGCAGGACCTGAGATTGCACCTCTTCGATGCCCTGTAAACTGTCACCCGCTAGTTCGGCACTGCTCGCGATGCTGAGATGTACAAACTCTCCTGCCTCTGTTTGCGACTCGGAGGTGTCAATATCTTGGCTTTCTCGTGAGTCAAACTGGCCTTGATCATCAATATCTCCTACTGTATCTAAAGTCGGAGAAGAGACTTCCTCGGGCTTTGGCCCGCTGTCATCTTGAATGATCGCTTTTGGTGCATCAATGCGGCTATCTTCTAGGCTCTTTCTTGCTTCATCTAGCGCCTGATAAAACTGCTCTTGAAACACTTCCCAACTCTGACCGGGCTTGAACCAAAGCGTTCGGCAAAGCCGCAATAAGTCTGCCTCATCTCGTAATCCAAAACCACCATTGAGTGCATCTAACAAAAGCCCATAGTCCGATACTCCCAAAGCAAAGTTGGCTTTGCGCAGGGCTTGGAAGAAGCGGTATAATGGGAGTTGGGGCATTTTAGGCTAAATGTGTAGATGGACTGTTTTTCCTCTCCCTGTCCCCTCCAAAGGGAGATAAGCTACGCTTTGCAAGGCATTGTCCCCCTTTGGAGGGGGCAGGGGGAGGAGTAAGAGTTTCCATATGTTATTTATTCTCAGGCAAGATCGAGAGCACCGATTCCCAGTTTTTGAGGAGTACTTGGTGGAGAGGTAAGGGCACCTTCGGTGAACGCTTGCTCAGTTCGTCTATGCTTTGTTTGATGGCTTGATCGATTGGTTTGCCATCAAAGGTGAGTGCTTGTTTATGTTGGTGCTGGAGTGCGTCAAACCAATCTATCAGTTCCGAGGTTGATAGTTTTTTCTGACTCAAAGCTTGATTCAAGCGTTCGCGCAGCATGACAAAGGCACTGATACTATCGTCCTTGAGGTCATTAGGGGCATCATTAAAAAGGCCATCTAATATTTGCCTTAGTTGTGGCTCTTTTGGGAACTTGATATAGTGAAAGAGGCAACGACGTAGAAAAGCGGGTGGCAATTCTTTTTCGTTATTAGAGGTGATGATGATGAGGGGAGAGTCCTCTTTTTTGCGCTTGGTATAAGTTTTCGTTTCTGGAATGTAGTAGGTGGTTTTATCGAGTTCTAGCAGCAAGTCATTGGGGAAATCAATGTCTGCTTTGTCCACTTCATCGATCAGTAAAATGGCTGGCTTTTCGGAGGTCGAAAGATCAAAGGCTTGACTCAAGGGGCCTTTACTGAGGATATTGTTTTCGAGATAGAAGTTTTCTAAGTCTTTGCCTGTTAGTTGGAGCTGCTGGCGCAGAACGTTAGAGTCCTTTTCTAACTCCGTCAGACGTAGGCGAGCGATGGCATCAAAGTTATAAACACCTGCTTGAGCTTTAGTCGTCGATTTGACATACCAAGGCACTAAGTATTGTTGATAGTTTGGGCCATGAAGCTCGAAAGCAACGGCTTCAGCCAGTCGTGTTTTGCCACAACCCGGCTCTCCCATCAATAATAGCGGGCGTTTGAGATATAATGCAAGATTAACCGCTTCTACCAAAGCCGGATCAGGAAAGTAAGGGTCAATTTCTTGAATGTTGTCCCTGAAAAAGGGCTTTTGTAATGCTTTGCCTTCGTATTGCATATTGTCTAGATTAAGGTACCAGTTCCCACTGGCCTTGTCCGTTTACATCAAAATAATAACCAAAAGTATCGCAGATCTTTTCCATAAATGCCTCAGGCGGCATTTTGCCATTTTCGCCTAGCCATGCTTCTTTTTGCGCTTCATTTAAAGCGGCAAATTGATTCAAAAATAAGCTTTCATCGGCATTATAGTCCCACTCTAGCCAGCGATTGAACTCTGCCAAATCAATAGCTGGAATATCTGGTAATAAGAGGATCTTGCTATGATCAGGAATATCGGGAACCACATCAAGCAGTCGAGAATGATCTTCTGCTAGACTTTCTTGTTCCTCAATGAGGAGCAAAACCAGTTTATGATATTGACCCTCTTGTTTGCTTTTGAGACCTTCAATTCGTTGGGCTAGAGGTTGCCAAAATTCATCTAAAAACTGATCGAAAAAACCATTGCGTAAATAGTCCTGCACATCATGGATACGAATCAGGACTGGTCCGTTTTGTAGTCTTTCGAGTAGTTTGGCACTAATGCTTTCTATTTCTGTCGCAAAACTCTCAAATCCTCGCCCAAAGCGTAGCACCTTCTTGATTTCTTCAATCAACTCTGCTTGATTGGCGATACGTGGGCCTAATTGGATGGCTCTCGGGAGGTCTAAATCACTCATCTCTTTGAAAGCAGTCAAGCGATTGTTGGCCAACCAAGTTTGGCCATACCTTGGTGGTCCATGAATGAGAAATGCTCCTATATCATGCCTGAGCAAATAACGCCTCAGTAAGGGGACATGTTTGCTATAGTTGAGTCTTTCTAATCTGTGATAGAGAGGAGGCGTTTCTTCTGGCGGTAAGTCTAGGTCTGTTTCCTCTTCGAGGAACGGTAGATCATTGAGTTTCCAATCCAAGGCTGCTTCTGCACCCGGTTTGATGTACAAATCCCAAGCAAAATCATTAGATGCTTCATCTGGATCATCTTCAAAAAAGAGGTTGCGTTTGCCGGTGAAGGTGTTGGGGAACTCTCCTTTGGACTTCAAAGTGGTTGCAGCATGCAAAAATGCATCTCCAATATTCATCTTAGAGGATAAGGCAGAATAAAACTCTGCGCCTAGCTTCTTGGCTCGGTAATCATTGACTGGAATGGAGGTGGCAATGACGATATTGACTCCATTGGCCCAAAAGGCTTCTACTTGTGCTTTGGTGGCACAACCATTTAGGAAGACCAATTTGACGTTCGGCATAAGCCGAAACAACTCTGCTACGCTTTCTGCATTATTGGCTCCATCAGCTAAGTGAAGCGTATCATCATCTGCATGGCCTCCATAATGAAAAATGTAGACTCGCTCCCGCAATTCTTTTACCATTGTTGAAATGATGTCCAAATTGGCACTCATACGGGGGCGAATCTCCAATTTTCGTTCATTTTGCCAAGGCAGCAAAGCGTCATGTATGGCATCCATCTCTTGACCCAGCATCGCAAGATGATTGGAGCTGATTTGGGCAAAAGCAAGAAATACCAGAGGCGTTTGCGGCATGCAGGCAATATTGGTTTATAAGTTTACAGAACCTTCATCAATTCTGCCAGACTGTCTTCGTGGGTAAAATAGATCAAGTGATGCGATCCAACTTCGATATGCTTTACTCGGTCGCTCTCTTTCAAGTGAAAGATACTGGAAAGTTCAACCGCCACATCATTGTCTTTCTTCCAATTGGCAAGGTTACCAACTCCAATGGTGATACGCTCCATCAAACTCGCGATAGACCCACTTTCCGCACCTTTATAGTTACGTACATTCCCACCAATGATGGTGTACTTGGTCGTAGGAGGATCTTGTGCGTTGAGTTCGTTAAGTATGTCAGAGTCAGCGTCCATTTGCGCTAAGGTTTTGTTTATTTGACGGCTATCATTCATCCAATGCACTAAATAGACCAAAGGACCCAAAATTGGACTCTGGAAGTTAGCCGCAAGTGCTATCAAAGCTGGAATTGCAGGAGCTAATTTGGAAAACGGAGAGCCAGCGTTCGGCGTGCCAAGCATAATCAAACGATTGACAAAACGATCTCCTTTTTCTTTTTCGATCAACCAGCGAGCCACCAAACCACCCATAGAGTGAGCCATGATATCCAAGCCTTTGTTGTCAAGACCAAGTTCAATCAACTTTGCCTTCAGTTTTTGGCCAGTAACTTTGATCGAAGTAGAGAGATTCTCATAGTCATAAGTCAGTATGAGATCGTACTTTCCTTCGTTGAGGGTAACTCGTACACTTTTAGCCAACTCTTCGGTATCCCCAATGATGCCATGTATCACAAGCAATATATTGCTCGCATTATCAATCGCTTTTTGAACCCCTTCTTCGGTACGCTCAATTTCTCCGTCTGCCTTGTAGATAACGCGACGTAGCTGATTGACGGTCTTGCTTAAAGCCGTTTTGAGGAAGTATAATTTCAGGGCTTTGCCTAGGCTTCTGGTCTTTTGTTGCTCTTCTGGCAGCTCATGGATCGCAAATGTCTGCGTGCCATCTTGGTTTTCATCGCTTTGCGGAACGCCTACCGGAAGGAAAAATTCCCCATCAAAAGTAAAAGGGAGAATAAATTCATCCTCTGCTTTTGGAGATGGAACTTTGATTTTGAGAGGATTGTCTTTTAGGACGCTCGCATCGTCAAAACCACTAATCTCTAAGGTACTCGGGGGATGATTTTCTCCTTTGAGAGAGACAAGAGAAACGTTCGGTATATCCGCTATAGCCTTATGAACAGGAGGCGCAGCCCCGATACTGCGAGTTGAAGTTTGAATATCTAAAAGGCTCAATTTGGCGCCAAAGGAGCTATGGCCTTCTACTTCAAGTTGATTGATCACAGATCTGTTTTGACTGACTGTGCCACCCGGTCGGATCACTTTAATCGTCATCAAACGCGTGGTCCAATCTGCTTTAGGCTCTGTGGCAAATAGATTACGATGTCCACCAGCACGATCTGGGTCCCACTTGCGGACTTGGCCAAAATCTTCAGCAGGAATGCCTGTTTGACTGAAAAAATGATTTTCGAGTGGCTCGGTTGAAGCCACCAACATCAGATGATTCTCAATTTGGTCTACATTATCATGCGCTATACCAGCTGCAGCCGTAAATAGATCGGCTCTATTGCCAGGAGCAGTTGTTTGCTGGCTAGTGTTTTTGTTGACCAAGGTGATGCCCATCTCGGGAGAGAGATAAAGCAAATTGAGATAGAGTTGACGATTGGATCCATTGTTTGCTTTGACGGTAAAGGGCACAGCGCGCTTGTCTTCACCATATTCAGCAACCCAAAGGTCTTCGGTATAGGGATCCGTTTGACCGTCTATATATAGTTCCAGTTCGACAGATTGTTTGGACAGATCTGTAATCGGATTTTCGAGCGTCATCATGCGCTCCCACTTCGCGATCTTTTTGAGGAGGGCTAGTATATATTCAGCCGCATCGACGATTTGATCCTCAAGCCCAAACAAAAGCTGCTCAGGATCGATACGATGTACATGATATCCATTTTCGATGCGCACTTCATATTCAGCCTCTGCTTTATCGTTTACCAATAGGATTCCTGATCCCTTGTCTTTTTCGACCGTTTCACGGAACAGTGTCTCTCCACTTGGATTATTTAGATAGATATTTAAGGGAAAAGCAGCTACGCCCGCTCTCAAACTGATATTTGGATTGTTGGCAGGTGAAGTACCCACCATGCGGAGAGTAGAGGTCTGCAAGCCAATATTCGCAATCTCAGCGTGAGCGATAGGATCATTAGCTTTGCCATCGACGAAGATGGGAAGCTGCATATTGCCCACTTCCTTTTGTCGTAGGCCATCGATTGCGCCAAAATTGATCTTCCATTCTCCCATTGAGTAGTTTACTTCTGGGGTAGGAGGATAACTACTGACAGTACCTTCTAAAAAGTTGGCGAGAGGATTGACTTCGCCATAATATTCAAACTGAGGATGTTGGTCTTTCGCTGAGTTTTTGACAATTGCATTGATCCTAGAATATATCCCTGCATAAGAGCGATCACTATTGTCTGACTCTAGTGCCTGCAACAAAGTTTGCGTAAACAAACCCGAGTCATTGATCTCAAGTGCTTTCTCAGTATTACGACAGGCTGCGATCATTAGGTGATCACTCGGTGGAATGTCTAGGCTTTGGCCCGCAGCATGGCGTTCGGCATATGAGCCGATATAAGAATCAAGGCTTCGGTTTTGAGTAGCATCAGCAGATTGGCGTGAACGTATCTTATTGCCCAATTCACCGATTTCACGCGTCGCAGATCCCGCATGACAACAATCAAAGGTCAGAATAGTATGTACTCCTTTTGGTATTTCCGACAAGAGGAAAGCCAATTCTTTATCAGCCAAGTCCATTCCATTCGGGATACGGCTATCATATAGTACAGTAGTCTCGTTTTTGGCTTCGCCGAACGCTTCTACAAATTCGGGTGGGGCGATTTCTCTAGAGCCATGTCCGGAATAATGAAAATAAAAGGTGTCTCCTGCTTTGAGTTTGGCAGTAGTGGATTGGAAAGCTTTGATCACTCCGTCCCTAGTCGCTTCATCATCCATCAGCATTTTGGGCTTTACCGGCTCGAAATCATCATGGTTTTTAAAGCGTTTACGGAGATAAGCGTCGATGTTTAAAATATCTGTTAGGCTTCCTCCTAGATTGTTGACATTGATACTTGAAGGATGATAATTGTTGATTCCCACCAATAAGGCGTGAAGACGTTTTTTAGGCATACTAAATGGCGTTTTGTACGAAAACGAGAAGTTAGAAATAATTCCTGAAAAATTAAGCCGTATAAATACTTAAAAACGCCAAACAATTCAGAATCCAGCAATTGTTGCTAATGCTGAAAGATTCCTCACGTTTTTGTCCAAACATCTTACCGCTAATGAGGTTATAAGAGCATGTATAAAAGGTGTAGCCAGCAAGGGAAGCCGCTAAATTTGAATTTTTTTTGTAAAAAAGCTTTCATGCTTTACTGAAAAGCGTACAATTCTTTCTAATTATGGGCTTTCGTTGTAATTTTGCACCACAAATAATAAAAACATAATTCATTTTTAATATGTCCAACGTCCAAACCAAATATCTACCATACAAGGTTAAAGATATCTCACTCGCTGCTTGGGGCCGCAAGGAAATCCAACTAGCAGAAGCGGAAATGCCGGGTCTGATGGCACTTCGTGAAGAGTATGGCGACGCAAAGCCACTCAAAAACGCGCGTATCGCGGGTTGTCTACACATGACTATTCAGACTGCAGTATTGATCGAGACTTTGGTTGAACTTGGTGCTGAAGTTACTTGGTCATCTTGTAACATCTTTTCTACTCAGGACCACGCTGCTGCCGCTATGGCTGATGCTGGTATCGCAGTTTATGCTTGGAAAGGCATGACTGAGGAAGAGTTTGATTGGTGTATCGAGCAGACGCTTCACTTTGGTGAAGATCAGCAGCCTCTCAATATGATCCTTGATGATGGTGGTGATTTGACCAATATGGTACTAGATCGCTATCCTGCATTGGTTGATGCGATCAAAGGACTTTCTGAAGAAACTACCACTGGTGTACACCGTCTTTACGAGCGTGTCAAAAATGGTACGCTTCCGATGCCCGCTATTAATGTCAATGACTCTGTAACGAAGTCTAAATTTGACAATAAGTACGGTTGTAAAGAATCTCTCGTAGATGCGATCCGTCGTGCTACTGATGTGATGATGGCTGGTAAAGTAGCTCTAGTGGCTGGATATGGTGATGTGGGTAAAGGTTCTGCGGCTTCTCTTCGTGGTGCTGGTGCTCGTGTGATCGTAACTGAAATCGATCCAATCTGTGCGCTTCAAGCTGCAATGGACGGTTTTGAAGTCAAGAGAATGCTTGACTCTGTGCCACGTGCTGATATCATCGTTACTGCAACTGGTAACAAAGACATCATGACCGAAGAGCACTTCCGTGCTGCTAAGGACAAAGCTATCATTTGTAACATTGGCCACTTTGACAATGAGATCGACATGGCTTGGTTGAACGGTACTTACGGTTCTAGTATGGTTACTGTCAAGCCTCAGGTGGATATGTACAATATCGACGGCAAAGATGTGATTGTATTGGCTGAAGGCCGTCTCGTAAACCTAGGTTGCGCGACTGGACACCCATCATTTGTGATGTCCAACTCTTTCACTAACCAAGTTCTTGCTCAGCTTGAACTTTGGGAAAATGGAAGCAACTACGAGAATAAGGTTTATATGCTACCTAAGCATCTTGACGAAAAAGTGGCTCGTCTGCACCTCGCCAAAATCGGTGTTGAGCTAGAGGAACTTCGTAAAGATCAGGCAGATTATATCGGTGTTCCAGTTGAAGGCCCATTCAAGCCTGAGTACTACCGTTACTAGATTTTAGTAGTAATAAGAATGGAGTAGAAAGTAGAAAGACCGATCTTGTCTCCGTACTGATTACTTTCATCTTTTTACCAATGATTTTTATATGACCCGTTTCGCTTTGCGGAACGGGTTTTTTTATAGCTCCTTTTCTAGCCAGATACGGTTTTCCCCTCGCTCGGGGAACGCATCCACTCCTATGATGTCAAAACCTCTGCCCAAGGCGAAGTGGAGCATCTTCTTATGGCGATTGAGCGTTTTGAATTTGATGCTTCGATATCCTTGGGCCTTTGCCCAACGCTCCTGTTCTAGGGCCAAGTCAAGGGCAATTCCTTTTCTTCTTGCCTGCGGCAGAACGCCTCCCATCCAACTGTAAAAACTTCCATCCTTTTTGCGTTCGTAGCCTACTTTGAAAGCGACATCTTGATCATCCAATCGTTTTATCAAAATCAGATGAGGGACTTCCGCCAATCTTGCTTTATAAACAAGAGCTGAATATGGCTTATGAAACTCTGGGAGCATTAAACTGAGTGAGACGACGCGTTCGATGGAATCGAGGGGGATAGTTTCTATCATGATTTTGGGGGCGTCTTTGACGCTTTCGAACGAATCTGAATCCGAAAGCCTTCGGATTCGGAAGAGGAGAAATCTCATATCATTGGCAATGAACATTGCCTGATCAATCTTGTTGGTTCAATCTTGCCTGATCAATCTTGTTGGCTCAATCTTGTCAAATTTTTCATTGACAAGATCTGAGACTTCTCTGCTGGCTCGAAAGCCTTCGGATTCGGGCCAGCATTCGAAGGCGCGTTCCGCGCAGCGGCAATGATAAAAAAAAGCCGAATGTAAAAGGATACAAAGCCTCCTACATTCGACATTCATTATTCTATACGCTGACTTCCCTAAGGTTTTGGCTCTTCCTCTTGCTCAGGATACATCACAAACTGAGCATAATTGCCTTGCTTGAAATAGGTCTTAGCGGCTTGTTGAATCGCCTCGCCATTAAGTCCATCGATTTTTTCCATTTGCTTGAGGATCAATGTTGGGTCGATACCGTTGCGATAGGCATTGTAAAGTTGCCCCATCCAAAAGTTGTTTTGTTGCATACCCGACTCAATTTCCTTGCGTTGGGTCTCTTGCACTTTTTGGAGGTTTTTCTCAGAAGCACCTTCCTCTTGGAGCGTTTTGATATCGTTCCACGCAGTGTTGACCAAATCATCCACATTGTCAGGCGAGCAGACAAAAGAGATGGTGATGGCATACTCTGGATTTGGTTCTTTGCTAGGAGACGCACTCGTGCGAACGCCATAAACACCGCCTTTGTCCTCACGCATGGATTCACGCAGCATGATGCCTAAGACTTGTACCGCTGACTGCATATTGTAACGGTTTTCTCCGGTCCATTCAAAATCACCATAAAACTTCATCTCTACCATACTCTTAGGCTCGCGACCACGATATACTTTGTGATCGATCGGCCCTTCTGGCAAAGTCATCCCAAGGTCTTTCCACTCTTCCGTTTCTGCTAAAGCTGGCAAGCTCCCTAGATATTTATTGAGCATTGGTTGGATGGCATCAACGTCAAAATTACCTACAAATAAGAAGGTGAAATCAGCCGCATTGGCAAAACGTTGCTGATATATCTCAAACGCACGATCCATATCAATCTTGGCCCATTGTTCAGGACTAGGAAGGTAAAAAGCACGTGGATGCCCATTACCCATTACTTTGACCACCTCAGAACGGAAGTAATTCTCAGGACTACTCATCAAGTTGGCGAAAAAACCTTCGGTTTTGGAGAGTGAGCTTTTGAAGGCCTTTTCGTCTTTGCGAGGAGCGGTAAAATATAAATGTGCTAACTGTAGGAAGGTTTCGAGGTCCTTGGGAGAGGTAGACCCACTCATGCCTTCATAAAGCTCGCCTACAAAAGTGCCTACTCGTAATTGCTTGTCAGAGAGGTATTTGTCGAGCTGTATATTGTCGTAGTTGGCGAGGCCAGACTCCATAATCGCTTGGATGCCATAGGTGGCGGATAGATAATCATCGTTATCAACCAATGAGCTGCCACCTGGACTATAAGCACGCATCAAAATTTGATCGTTTTGATAGTCAGTGGGCTTCAAGATCACTTTTACCCCATTGCTGAGGGTGAGTTCGGTAACGCCGATCTCCTCTTTGGTCTCGGTCTTGATTACTGAGCCCGGAGCGTTGCTTACGGCCATCAATGGCTCGTCCGATACATTGTCTTGGTAGACTGTCAATTCCTTGCCACTAATTTTGCCCAATAAAGCTCTTACTTCTGCCTCTGTCGGCATGTCATCACTTTGCGTTCCCGTAAGGGTGATCACACGACTTTCGTCAGAAATGAAGCTTTTGAATGCTTCATTGACATCTGCTAAAGTGATAGAAGGGAAAAGCTCCTGTGTCAGTGCCAAAGAGTTTTCAAATCCAGGGACGGGAGAACCTTCTAAATAATGATTGACATAGCTCATGACCATGCGACGAGACTCTGTTTTGTCTTTTTCGCGTACCTGCTTTTCAAGTCTAGATACATAGCTCTTTTTGGCACGCTCCAATTCGCTGGCGGTAAAGCCATATCTAAGCGCTCTTTCGTTTTCTGTGAGGAGAGCTTCTAGCCCACTCAAAAATGCACCCTGCTGCACTACGGCGAAGTTGTTAAAAGCATCTTTGGTACGAGCCATTGAGCGATAACCTGAACCCGCAAAGCTAAATGGCGGTTTCTCTGATTGTAGTAATTCTTCTAAACGTCCATCAATCAAAGTACTCGCTAGATTATAAGTCAGTTTTTTGCGGTAATCCGCGATTGTTTTGAAGTTGGTGAGTGGATGCTTATAGAGTACTGAAATCTGATTGTAGGGAGATTCGTTGTCTGCAGCAATTGCGATCAGCGTCTCTTTGTGATCTGGGATAGGGTAGGAGGTACGTTCTTTGGGAGAGTCAGTCGCTTCGATACGGCCAAACATCTCTTTGACGCGTGCTTCCACTGCATCCATATCTGCAAAATCACCTACGACAACTAGAGCCATGAGGTCTGGACGATACCAATCTTTGTAAAAAGTTCTCAGTTCATCTCCGGGGAAAGTCTCTAGGATGTCCTTTTTTCCTATGGGTAAGCGTTCCGCGTAGCGTGACTGATAAAATGTCTTAGGCAAAGTCTCTTGCATCATGCGATTACCAGCGCCAAGACGGGTACGCCACTCTTCGATGACTACACCACGTTCTTTTTCGATCTCTTCGTCTTCAAAAGTGACGTTATGGGCCCAGTCTTCCATGATTTGGAAACCTTGACTAAACTTATCGGCATCATCCGTAGGCACTCGTAGCATATATACCGTCTCGTCGAAACTGGTATAAGCATTGAGGTGAGCGCCAAATTTGGTCCCGATTGACTCTAGGTAATCCACCAAAGCAGATTTCGGAAAGTTCTTGGTACCGTTGAAACACATATGTTCCACGAAGTGAGCGAGACCTTGCTGGGTATCGCTTTCGTGAAGAGAACCTACATTGACGGCAAGTCTAAACTCTGCGTAGTTTTCAGGCTTAGCGTTTTGACGAATGTAGTAGGTAAAACCATTTTCGAGTACTCCTGTACGGGTATTTGGATCAAAAGGGATCACTTTGGCAGCGAGTGGATCTTTTGTCGTAGTGGTGGTACTGGTCGTAGTACTGCTACTGCTAGCTACTGAGGTCTGGCTTGGAGTAGCAGAGTCGGCGGTGCTGTTGCGCGATGATTTACAGGCTGATTGAAAGGAAAAAATCAGCAATAATACCCACGCTAGGGCAAATGTTCTTTTCATACTTGTTAGGAGAGTTTTTTGAGCTTGTGATAAAAAAAATAGGTTTATAGGCGTCAATTGGGGGATATTCCTTATGCGCTACAGTCATAGAGCGCGAGATCGATTACAAATACATACCAGCGACCATCAGATTCCCCTAAAAAGAGACTGATGCCGGTTTTCGTATCTACAACTTGATAGCTGACGAGTTGTTCGATTTTTTCCTGCTGTGCCAGAACGCTCTCGTCTATCCGTTTTTCGGCTTGATTGGCAAATTCCATCGTTTCGCTAAGGCCCTTAAATGGCTCATTTAGCTTTTGATAGAAGCAGCCTTGCTTAGCGAATTCGGTGTCGCAATCAAAAGCGGGGATTTCACTTGAGCTAGCTTCGGTTTGCATTTTACTAAAGGCCAGATCACCGGAGAGGATGTTATTAAGATCAGATAAGGCGCTGATCCGTTCCACCGCAGGAAATAAGCCCGTCTTATAGATGAAGTATGCTCCGAGATCGGGATGTACACCTTCTGTTACGGCATTGAGTTTGCCTGTTTTGAGGGCCAGCAACAGATCATTGATTAAGGTTTCTTTTTCGCCATAGCGAACGCCTAGTTTTCTTGTTTGAGCAGCTGCAGGCATTGACTCATAGGAAATGATCTCTATTTGTTCATTAAAACGAATCAGATTTCGGAAAGTGTCCTTACTGATTAAGGCTCCTGATGCATCGACTTTGGTAGCGATGCCAGCTATTTCGGCAATATAGGCTCCCCCTTGCTCTTGGGTTTTGACGCTAGCGGGAATGAGGCGCAACTTTCGTCCGGGATTTTGCTCGATACTAGTTTTTAAACTTCGATCTATCTGAGTACGGGGAATATTCTCACTATTAAAGAAGCGTTCCACCGAAGGAGCATAATAATCCACTGCTGATATTTGCCCATTACTCAAGTCGCCATAGTATTGGGTGAGTTTCTCTGTGATGAGGTCTTGGGCACTAGCTTGAACAGTTTCAGAACTTTGTTCAAGTTTTGTCTCTCCCTCATCTGGACTAGAATCACTACATCCGCTTAGCCCAATAGAGGTGCTAATTAGGGCGATAAAAAAGATTAATAGCGGAAATTGCGCTTTTTTGGAAACAAAATTCATAGTTATTAGGTTAGGCTCTTCGTCCAAACATATGGAATAGTATATGTTAGACACAATTTTCTATCTTTAAACATAACATTAGTTGTGGGTACATATTCAATCAAAGATCTTGAGCAGCTTTCTGGTATCAAAGCCCATACTCTAAGAGTCTGGGAGCAGCGCTACAGTATCATTCAGCCGAGTCGTACCCCTACTAAGATTCGTTATTATGACGATGCAGATCTACGTTTGGTCTTAAATATTTCTTTCCTTAATCGTAACGGACACAAAATCTCTAAAATCGCTAAGATGACTAGCGATGAGATTCAAGACACTGTGATGCGAATCTCCGATTCTAACTTGGAGTTTCCCAATCAAGTTAATGCATTGGTGATTGCGATGGTCAATCTCGATGAGGAACGCTTCGAAAAAATAATCTCGACTAATACTCTACAGTTTGGTTTTGAAAAGACCATGCTGCATATCATATATCCTTTTTTAGAGCGTATTGGCATCTTGTGGCAAACCGGAAGTATCAACCCAGCCCATGAGCACTTTATTTCAAACCTAATCCGCCAAAAGCTCATCGTTGCGATCGATGGGCAGATTCGTTCTCAAAACCCCAATGCGAGTAGATATCTTCTGTTTTTACCCGAGGGTGAACAACATGAGTTAAGTCTACTCTTTTCTGCTTACATCATCAAATCTAGGCACAATAAGGTGATTTATCTAGGCACTAGCTTACCTCTCAAAGATATTGGCCTAGTAGATGAACTCTACAATCCTGACTATATCGTTTCTATTATCACTAGTTATCCTAGCGTTGAGGACATTCCTGCTTATTTGGAGAAGCTACAGCAGCAGTGCGCTGGCAAGCATCTATTGATCTCTGGCTATCAGGCGATACAAGCCAAAGATAAGATCAAACTTGAAGGGGTGACTATCTTTGCTAAAATTGAAGAGATGATGGAGTTTGTCGAAAATCATAGCGAACGACCTTTTAATTATAAAGACTCTATTAAGGACGTAAACCGCGTCAACAATCGGATTCTTTCCAATGGTAAGGATACCAATTAATCTTGCTCTCTCGAGAGTCTGCCCTTTGATTCTCAATTACCTCCAATAATCAATTTCCCCAATTTCATGAATTTGGCTACCTTTGCAGCCTAATTCCGTATTACATTCATGAATCAATTATTCCTATCCGATCAGGAACTGCAGCGCCGCGATGAATTGCGTCAGCTCAGGGAGATGGGTATTGACCCTTATCCAGCAGATCTATTTCCCGTAGATACCCAAACTCAGACTATCCGTGATGGCTACGAAGAGGGTAAAGAAGGTTTTGAAAATATAACATTGGCAGGGAGACTGACCAATAAACGGGTGATGGGTAAAGCCTCCTTCGGAGAACTCGAGGACGGCACCGGAAAAGTGCAGTTGTACTTTTCTCGTGACGAACTTTGTCCTGAAGAGGATAAGAGCCTATATAATGCGGTATTCAAAAAGCTTACCTCACTCGGTGATATCATTGGGGTCAGTGGGCATGTTTTTATCACCCAAACAGGTGAGAAAACCGTCCATGTCAAAGAGTTTAAGATTCTGAGCAAAGTCTTGCGTCCGATTCCTTTTCCGAAGGAAGCTGATGGCAAGGTGTATGATACGCTTACCGATCTGGAGCAACGTTATCGCATGCGGTATCTAGACATGATCGTTCACCCGCAGGTGAGAGATACCTTCCGCAAACGCTCTAAGTTAGTCCAGAGCATGCGGTCTTTCTTAATTGAAAAAGGTTATCTAGAAGTTGAGACTCCAATTTTACAACCAATCTACGGTGGAGCAGCGGCTCGTCCCTTCAAGACGCATCACAATACCTTGGACATGACCCTCTATATGAGGATTGCCAATGAATTATACCTCAAGCGTTTGATCGTGGGAGGCTATGATGGTGTTTTTGAATTTGCCAAAGACTTTCGTAATGAAGGCATGTCTCGCTTTCACAATCCCGAGTTTACTCAGATGGAGCTATACGTAGCTTACAAAGACTACGAGTGGATGATGGATACTGTGGAGGAGATGGTTGAGCGTATTGCAATAGATACCAATGGTACTACTAAGGTGCAAGTCGGTGAAAACTTGATTGATTTTCAGCGTCCCTGGAAGCGCTATAGTATGTATGAAGCCATTGAGCATTATAATGGTATTGATATCTCAGAGATGGACGAGGCTCAGTTGAGGACCGTCTGCGCCGAACTCGAAGTCCCGATTGACGAGACGATGGGTAAAGGCAAGTTGATTGACGAAATATTCGGTGAAACCGTAGAACATAAATTGATCCAGCCAACCTTCATCACTGATTATCCAGTAGAGATGAGCCCCTTGGCTAAAAAGCATCGTACTAAGGAAGGCTTGGTCGAACGCTTTGAAGCAATCTGTAACGGCAAAGAGATTTGCAACGCATTCTCAGAACTCAATGATCCTATTGACCAGCGTGAACGTTTTGCCGCTCAGGTTGAATTAGGCCAAAGAGGAGATGAAGAAGCCATGATATTGGATGAGGATTTTCTCCGTGCCTTAGAGTTTGGGATGCCCCCAACGGCTGGACTTGGAATCGGAATTGATCGTCTGAGCATGATCATGACCAATTCTCCTTCTATTCAAGATGTGTTGTTTTTTCCTCATATGCGTCCCGAAGCGAAGTCTGAGGTTTCTCCTAAAGAAGCTTATCTCGAAGCAGGTGTACCCGAAGAATGGGTAGCAGCGGTACAGAAAGCTGGTTTTATGACGATTGAGGCTTTGAAAGAGGCGAATCCAAACAAACTCCATCAAGAGATTTGTGGAATCAATAAGAAATATAAACTTGGCCTGAAAAATCCTCCCCGTGAAAGTGTAGAAACTTGGGTGAACTAGGGTTTGAACCCAGAAAAACTAAGATATGGATACCGCCCCGCAATGGGCGGTATCTGCTTTTTGATAGTAAGGATAATTCAAAATATTTCGTTTAATTGCAATGTATGGCAGCATGATACTGCCTATCTATGGCAATACTTGCCGCTTTGAAAACCGATTGGACCTATTATGTCGATGTTCCCAGAGAATGAGCTCCCGGAAATGTCGGAATCTACGGAAGAAAACGCCCCTAACGAACAAGTTACTGAGCATTCGACCGAGACTCCTACTGCCACCGAAGAAAGTACCACTGAACAGGAATCGCCCGCCGCAAAACCGGAGCCGGTAAGCGACGATGCACCTGTTGCCGAAGCAGAAAGCGTTACTCCTGATAGTGAAGAAGTGACCTCTGACGCAAGTAGTGAAACTGCTGAAAGTACAGCTGTTGAATCTACTGATACAGCTGAAACCCCCACAGAAAGCACTACTCCCGAAGTAGTCGTTGAAGAAGGGGTTGCGCATGTAAGTGCAGAAGAATCTGATGAAGCCCCTGAAGAAGAAGATGAAAGTCTTCCTGAAGGTGAGGTAAGCCAAGCGCTCCTGTCCGAATTAGAGGATCTATCCAAGGACTCTGAGACTAGTCGCTCTGCTAAAGTTAGTGGTTATACAGTCGATGAATTGATCTTAGCTGTCTATCACTACTATCAACAAGAAGAAGTATTACCACTCAATTCAAAAGTAAGGATCATCAAGCGTAGCTTTGATGAACTTTCCGCTAGTGGTAGTTTAGATAATATTACAACTAATCGGTTCCGTACGGCCTTAGCCAAGTTCAATAAGAAAAGAGTTGAACAGCAAACTGCCGCAGAAGCAGTCAAAGCAGAAAATTCGGAAAAGAAAAAAGCCCTACTAGTAAATCTCAAAGAGATCGTCGAAAAAGGGAATCCCGAATTGATAGAAGATGTTCGTAAAATTCAAGAGGACTGGAAGGAAATAGGGCATGTATTACGTTCTGACTTTGAAACCCTCATTAAGGAATATCGTGCTTCTCTAGATCAATTTTATCAAAGTCGGAGCCTGCATTTCCAAATGCTGGACTACGATCGTAAAAAGAATCTAGAAAAGAAGGAGCAGCTGATCAAAGAAGCCGAACTACTCACTCCGATGGAAGACGATCGGGAGAAAGTAGATATTTGGCGCAATAAAATGGAACAATTCCATGATCTTCAAAAACGCTGGAAAGCGGTAGGGCACGTGCCTCGTGAAGATATGGATCGAATAAACGGAGCTTACCGTGAAGTAATCGACCGCTTTTTTGAAGTGCGCCAACAGTTTATGGGTGTACTCGATAAGTTGAGAGATGAAAATGGAGAGAAAAAGCAGGCGATTCTTGCTGAAATGGAAACTTTCCGCGCCTTCCTCTCTGCTAAACCTAAAGAATGGAATGAAGCGACCAATCGTCTAAGAGCCTTTCAAGAAAGTTGGAAGCAAATTGGACAAGCACCTCAGGCGATCAATGGTGAGCTTTGGTCTAAGTATCGTGAGATCTGTAATGATTTCTTCTCTCGTAAGTCAGGCTTTTTCAAAGAATTAGATTCTAAGCGTAGCGAAAATCTAGAAAAGAAAAGAGATTTAGTTGAACAAGCTGAAAAACTAGGTGATTCTAGTGATTGGGAAAAAGCAGCTAAAGACCTTAAGCGTCTTCAACGTGAGTGGAAGCAGATCGGTCCCGTGCCGGAACGTCATTCAAATAAGCTCTGGAATAGATTCCGCGAAGCTTGTGATGGATTTTTCGAATCTCGTCGCTCACATTATAATGTGGTGCATGAGAATGAGAACGAAAACTTAGAAGCCAAAAAACTCATTATTGGTGAAGTTGGTAAGATTGATGTAGCTGCTTTAGGCTCTACTCAATTGGTGATCGAAGCTGTTCAGAAATTACAGGCCAAGTGGAAAGATATTGGTCGCGTCCCATACAAATTCAAAGATTCGATTTGGGAAGAATTTAGAGCTGCTATTGACACCTTACTTGATGGGATGTCTGAAAAGCGTGATACGCTTAGGAAACTCCAAATGAAGGCTGAAATCACGACTATTGATAATGATGACGAGCGTACAAAGGCGATTCGAGGCAAAATAGCCCGTATCCGTCGTAAGATGCAGGGTTCTCAGGAAAAAGTCGATCAGTACAGTACGAATATTCAATATATCTCTAAAGGGAAATCTGGAGACACTTTACGTGCACAGATCCAAAAAGAGATTGATAAGGAAGTTAATGTAGTTGCAGATCTGAAAAAGCAGATTAAAGAGCTAAACGAAATGCTCAAAAATCCGCCTAAACCAGCAGCTGCACCAGAAGTAGCAGAAGCTCCTGTAAGTGAGGAAAAAACTCCTGAAGCTGATGCTACCGTAGAAGAAGCTACTACCGAAGCGGCGGTTGAAGAAAGCGCGACAGAAGAGCTTGTAACTGAAGCAGCTGTTGAGGAAACAGCTACTGAGACTCCTAGCGAAACCCCAGCAGAAGAGGCTGTCGTTGAAGCGAAAGCCGAGGAGAGCCCTACTGAAGAAGCTGCCCCTGCAGAGGAAAGTGCTGAAGAAGCAAGCCCTCCCGCAGAAGAAGCTGCTCCAGAAGCCGAGCCTTCCGAAGATGATAAGAAATAATAAAAAAAGCCCGTAGCAATACGGGCTTTTTTTACGAGTACTATTTAGGCTTATCAATTATTCTGTCTGTTTTCTCGTAAACGTTTGAGTATCTCACGATTGAGATCTGATTCTGCTTTGTAAAGGAGGATGATTTTGCGCGGAGTTAGGACCTCCTTAAAAGACTCGTGATACTTTGCTCGAATTTCATATTCATCCTTTTGTAGGTTGATATAGTGATTGGATAGTCTTTCCATCTGAATTTCCGTCATTTCATCTAATTCTGATTGGATTCGGCGCTCTATTCGTCTTCGTCGTCTATATACTTGTTTCAACTCTTCACGATAAGCATCGTAAACTGGCCAAAACACTTTGGCTTCCTCGCTACTCAGGCTGAGCTTCTGGGTCAAAAAAGCAATTCTTATGGATTCAAACTGTTCTTGCTTGGAAGGGGGGATTTCATGGTTTTGGCTCCAAAGGAGATTGAGGCTAAAAACTGCCGCTAGGGAGATTAATATATACTTTTTCATTGTTGTCTTGTTGTCGATAAAGGGATTACTATTCAAGTAGTAAAGATTCTAGGTCTGAATCATCTAACTCATCAAAAAGAGCCTCTAAATCATTGTCTAATGGCTCATCGATAAGGGATTGTGGCCCTAGAAAAGAACCCTCAGGCATTAGTTCCAATAATAATTCTGCTTCGATATTTTCCTGATCTAAGATCGCCAGCATTTCCGTTGCGCTAAAATCTGCCATGCCTTCAGTTAAAAATTGATCCGTAGGCTCTAGTTTTATTCCTGCCCAACCAAAGGCGATTAATATGGCAATCGCCGCGGCAATAGCAGCTGGGAATAGATACTGTCTCATACTTACAGTCTTGGCTTCTTGCTTTGGAAGCTGCTGCATAAGTCGTTGAGGGAATTGCTCAAAATATCCTTCAGGAGCTTGAAAAACTTCGTTCTGGCGTTCCCCGAATGAGGGGGATACCTCTAACTCCTCATCTTCAATTTGCCCCATAATCTGACCAAATTGCTCCTGAAAAAATCCTTCTGGTGCTACAAAAGGATCTCCTTTGTCTTTGAGCAAACGGAGCAGTTCAGATTCCTGTGTTTGCTCGTGTTTCTTATCGCTGTTGTCCATCACTGCAAAGTGTTTTACAATCTACTGATTTGTGCTTCAACTAATCAGCGGATCTTCTTTTATGTATTTTTCGATCTTTTTGACGGCATGATGATAGCTTGCTTTGAGTGCGCCCACACTCAATTCTAGCATCTCAGCCATCTCGGCATATTTAAGGTCGTCAAAGTACCGCATATTGAATACCAAGCGTTGCCGATCCGGTAAGCGCAATATTGCGGCTTGTAGCCTTATTTGAATCTCATCTCCTGCTATGTTTGGACTCTGATCCAGACTGTGGCGTAGGTCGTTGTTGATGTCTTCTACTGCCTCATGATATTGCTTCTTTTGTTTGTTCAAAAAACTAAGTGCTTCATTCGTCGCAATACGGTACAACCATGTCTTAAGACTAGATTCTGCTCTGAAGTTGTCGATATATCGCCATGCCTTCAAGAAAGTATTTTGCAAGACATCATCCGCATCAGCATGAGCAATCACAATACGCCTTATGTGAAAGTATAGTGGCTTTTGATAATTGCGCACGATATCCTCAAAGGCTTTGTGCTTTGTATCGGGGTCTCTAATGAGAAGTAGGAGTTGTTTTTCTTCCGTAACGACCATGTATCAGCTTAGAATCAAAAATCAACTAAAGGTTTAATCAATTTGCAAAATCTTTTTTCTTAGCCCCCAGGATGTTGGATTCTAAGCAATCGAGTCAATTTTTTGCTCCCATTCAATGTAATGCAGAATGGATAGTCAATCAAAAAAACTAGCTGGTGAAATATACTTTGCATGGAATTGACTATTGCTTGATCCCGCTAAGGGATTCATCTATGAAAGGAGCCGGAAATTTATTTCGATTTATACGTCCATTTATCAAGGGATTGCCCATTATCATCTTTTGTTTGATTGTTGGGGCTGGCCTTGGTTATCGCTATTTATACTATGCGGTACCCACCTATATGACCGTAGGGACACTCCAAATCAATGATAAGGAGAGTGGAGCTTCAGCATTCTTGGAAAACTTTGAAGCCTTCTCAATGACAGGACTGATCTTGACGGAGGTAGAGGTCTTGAAATCTAAGTATTTGATGCTCAAAACGCTCAAAAAGCTAGATGTGAGAAACTCCTATTTTCGATATTTCCGCGACAATCCACTCAATCTTTATAGCAATAACCCATTTCGAGTCGAGGCGAGTATCGAAGACTCGACTTGGTACAATAAACATTTACAATTTAGGGTAGCTGAAGACCAAAAATCGCTAGACTTATTTTATCTCGAAGGAGAAATTACGATCCATCATCAGGCTGAAATAGGGGATAGTATTCACTTAGAAGGACTAAGTCTGCGCATCATATTAGAAGATGCTTATGGGACCGAATTGAGTCCCGGACATTATGGTTTCACCATATTTAATGATGCAAAACTACTCTCGCTCTACTCAAATCATAATTTGAAAGTAGTGCTGCTGGATAAAGAGATTTCGATTGTAAAATTGGCCTATACGCACGAAGTGCCCGAATTAGCAGCAGATATCGTCAATACCTTGGCCGAAACTTATATCGAAGACTTCATTGACAACAAAACAGAATCTGCTACCAAAGTTCTAACCTTTATCAATCGACAGGTTGATACAGTCGAAAACGTCCTCAAAGAAGCTGAATCTCGCCTCGCTACTTATAAATCCAAAACCCAAGTGGTGGATATGAAGTTAGAGGCTGATGCTAAGCTCAAGCGGATCACTGATCTGGAAGTCCGTAAACTGAATCTATCTCTGCAAAAAACGGAGCTTGAAAACCTCTTACAATATATCACAGGAGATACGCTCGATCCCAATATGACTCCAAACTATGAGTCAGTCCAAGATGCTGCCTTTACTGATGCCCTGATCCAACTTTCTGATATCAGTAGTGATAGACGTACCCTCTTACAAAAGTATACCAATCAGCATCCAGAGGTGCTCAAATTGGATGAGGAAATCTCCCGAATCCGTAAGATTTTAGTTCGAAGCGTTCAGAATACGCTCGCTACGGCCAGAGCAAAGAAGTTAGATATTGAGCACGAACTAGGTGAAGCAGATGCCGAGTTTCGCAAACTACCTGAGATTGAAAAACGCATCGTTACGCTACAGCGGCAAAAGTTTACGAATGAACAGGTATTATCTTTTTTATTAGAAAAGAAGGCAGAAGCTTCTATTGGCGCAGCTTCTACGATATCGTTCCACAAGGTGTTAGAATATGCTCCTGTGCCCACGATGGCGCTCAGTCCCCAGAGATCTCTAATTATGGGGATTGCTACTTTGGTGGGAGGAATGTTCGGGATGTTGATTGTCTTTTTGATCCATTACTTAAGGGCGGGTATTACGGATGTCAAGGATATACAAGACAATTTCGATCTGCCTGTTCTCGGTACTATCAGCAAAATTCCAGAAGACGGTGCTACTGTCTCTCAGGACTTTATTAACTTGACTACTAATCTCTTACTGGCCACGGATGCAAAGATTATCAGTGTTTCTGCTAGTACCTATTCGCATGATAAAGATATCCTTGCCTTCAATCTCGCCAAAGCTTTTGCGGCCATTGGCCACCGGACTTTATTGATTGATCTAGACCTTTATGAGCCTACTTTACATCACTATTTAGGCTTAGAAAACACAGCTGGGATCTGTCAATTGGTCAAAGAACGATTGCCTTTCGAAGATTTTAAGGTTGCAAGTAGTATCGCAGGTTTTGATCTACTCCCTGCGGGAACGCTCTCAGAAGGAATTCCCACTGGCATTATCCTCAATCCTTATATCTGGGAGTTGTTCGAGCAATTTCAGGCCAATTATGATCGCGTGATTTTTCATTTGCCTCCATTAGAGACGGTGATGGATGCGATTCCGATCATGAGACGATCTGATTTAACTCTTTTATCAGTTCGGGCTGGCCGAACGCGTTTCCCACAGCTCAAAAATGCGCAAAACCTACTGCGATCATTTGAAATCCCTAATATATACGTCGGGTTTATTCAACGTGAAAACCAAACCCAAGCCACCTACAATTTAGAGAGTGGAGACTTGCCTAGAATAGGGCAGGGCGCGCGTCGAAAACTGCTCAAAAATACTTTCAAAATATTATTACTCCACAAAGATATAGATGATTCCTATCGAGCGTTGGCAAAACTCGGCAAAGGAGAACGAAGGACAATCTTGAGCAATATGATTCATACCATCCTAGGCCGTAAATCTAAATAAGCACTATTCGAAATGAAAAAATCCTGCTTCCAATCAGCCTTACTTTGGGCATCAGTAGTGATCTTATGCTCATTTAGCGCCTGCACTCCTCAATGGTTGTTCCAGCCCAAAGAACTTGGCTATACTGGCCCAGAAACAGTCACTGTAGAACCTCATGAGCATATTTTGCAGCCGAGTGATAAGATCATCTTGAGTGTATGGGGCCATGACGAATTGGGAGTTGGTTCTGCCTTTAGCGTGTTTAGTTCCACTTTAGAACAAGGAAAATTTATTGCTATTGATGCGCGAGGAGAAATTACGCTTCCTTTGATTGGAGAGGTGAAAATATCAGATCTAAGTGCACGAGAAGCCGATCTCTATTTGACAAAACTCTTCTCCAAATACCTCAAAGACCCTATCGTATATCTCCGGATTTTGAGCTTGGAGGTAACGCTTATCGGTGAAGTTCGGACACCAGCCAATTATCAACTAGACAAGGAACCTTTTTCGATTATCGAACTCATTGGCGAAGCAGG
>JBGCFA010000091.1:0-46891 GCA_045106675.1 Bacteroidia bacterium | reverse complement strand
GGTACCATCTGCCTCAGGATGAATCCGCAGGATTTTGCCCCTCAAGTCTTGCGTATTAGCGGAGGATTTTTGGGCATCCCATGGAGAACGCGTGGGATCAGTCTCATCGATAGGCGCAAAGCCCGTCGCCCGTGGACTAGTATTATCTCCTAATGAGAGAAATAGATTGCCATCAGGACCAAACTCGATCGAACCAGCAGAGTGACAGCATTGTTCACGTTGTACATCTACTTTCAAGACGAGTTTTTCTGAAGCCAGATCCAAAACATCATTTTCATAGACAAAACGTGACAGATGCTGCACCGGATCGTCTCCCGGAGGGGAATAGTATAGATACAACCAATGATTGTTGGCAAAGTCTGGGTCCAAAGCCATACCTAATAAGCCATCCTCCAGCTTATCAAATACTTCAAGCTGGGCCACTATCACGATACTATCCGTTTCCGCATCATGACGCTTGATCGCCCCATGCCTTTCAATAAAGAGTATATCACGATTTGGCAAAACCTCTAATTCCATTGGCTCATAGAGTACCTCTGTTAGCACAGTCTTATTAAAACGGTTTTCTTCTGGCGTTACAGTCGCTTTATTATAATCAACCGGACCGCCTTCTCCGGCAGCGTAACTGATACCTCCCCAAAGCAACTTCAGAAAGTTGTCTTCATCATAAGTCTCCTCTGTGTGACCTAAACCGATATAAAAGCTCCTTCCGCCATCATATTCTTTATACCATACCATCGGGTGTGGCTTATCTCCGTGTTCTCCGCCTTTATAGCTCGTCTCATCAATCTCTACTAAGACTTTATTTTCAGGATTGATATCTTTGAAATTATACCATTCGTCTTCTCGGGTCCAAGTTGCGGGTAGATGTGAGCAGGCTTCATTTTCGGCTTCTAGTACCTTTAGGTCTGCTAGCAGAACGTTAGGATCAAGCGGATGGCTTTGAAAGTAAGCACCAACCAAAGCGCCATACCAAGGCCAATCGTATTCGGTATCTGAAGCAGCATGTACGCCAACAAAACCACCACCAGCTTGAACAAACCGCTGCATTTCAGTCTGCTGAGCATCATTCAAGATATCTCCCGTCGTATTGAGAAATACAATCACATTATACTTAATCAGTGATTTCTCTTTAAAAACCGTGGCGTCTTCTGTAGCCTCTACCGTAAAGCCATGCTTCTTGCCTAAGGCCTTGATGGTTTCGATTCCTTTCTCAATTGAGGCATGACGAAATTGCTCAGTTTTTGAGAAGACCAAAACGTCAATTTTACGTTCTTTTCGTAGAAACGCATACGCTCCCCCCGCTACAATAAGTAGCACGGCAAGTATGATTAGCCATTTTTTCTTCATGAATGCAGCAGCATTTATTAAATCCTAAACTCAATATAGTATTTTTTTATCAATGAGTAATTTTTACTCAAAGTATTGATTAACTTATGCTTGAAATCGTTTTTAGCAGTCATATGCTGAAACCCAATGGATAAATCAGCCTTCAAATATCATTTAGAAGCGTTCCTCGAAGAGGGGCAAAAAAACTATCTCCCCAATCTGTCGATCGATTGTGTGATTTTTGCTTATCACGAAGCCAAGCTCAAGGTCCTAGTGCCGCAGTTTTGGGAGCAGGAGGTTTATGTATTGCCCGGTGGTTTCATTGAGTTTGATGAAGGTATCGATGCTGCTGCCATCCGTATATTGCAAGACCGTACAGGACTTGAGGACATATTTCTACAGCAATTTCGATCGTTCGGCCGGGCCGAACGCGCCTTTGAGACTGAGTTCAATCGATTGTTGACAAGCCTAGGCATACCTTCAGAAAAAGCAACTTGGATGCGGCAAAGATTTGTCACCATTGGCTATTATGCTCTGATCCGTCTGGAAGAGGCTCACCCCAAGCCGGGGCCATTTAGTCAAGCATTGTATTGGGCTGATGTCAACGAATTGCCTCTGCTTGCGATGGACCACGCAGAGATCATCCAAGCAGCTCGACAACTATTAGCTGATGATTTGCTTAGACAGCCTGTGGCAGAACGCTTGCTCCCCTCCAATTTTACCATTCCAGAATTACAAGGCTTGTATGAGACGATATTGGATCGCACTATCGATCGCGGCAACTTCCGCAAGAAAGTACTGAAAGCCAATATCTTAGAGAAGCTAGATAAGCAAAAACCAGGAGGCGCTCATCGGGCACCACAGCTTTATCGATTCCATCCGGATCGTTATGCAGAGAGTCTCCTTGAGAACGTCAAAATGGGTTTTTAGCACTGCGTAAAATCATATCCAAATTGCGGAAGTATTATCATAGCTTTATATTAGCGCTTTGTAATCTATCTGCTAATAATCGGAATTAAGCTATCCTAATACAGCGGGGTATCATTTGATTTGTGATAGTGTTCACTGACAAGTGAAGATAAGCCCCCTATATTTGTCCTAACACTTTGAAAAAGCAAGCATCATGAAGGTAGAACAGATCTATACAGGTTGTCTAGCACAAGGCGCCTATTATATTGAGAGTGAAGGAGAAGCCATCATTATTGATCCGTTGCGTGAAACGCAGCACTATATCGATAAGCTGACCAAAGAAGGAGCGAAACTCAAGTATATATTTGAGACTCACTTCCACGCAGACTTTGTTTCAGGACATCTTGATTTAGCCAATAAAACAGGGGCCACCATTATATACGGTCCGACTGCTGAGACTGAATTTGACATCACCAATGCTAGCGATGGCGAGATCATCAAGCTAGGCAATGTCCAGTTTAAGGTCTTACACACGCCCGGTCATACGATCGAAAGCACCACCTACTTACTGCAAGATGAACAAGGCAAAGATCACGCAATATTTACTGGCGACACCCTCTTTTTGGGAGATGTAGGACGTCCAGACTTAGCCATCAAACAAGGCGATATCACCAAGGAGGACTTAGCAGGAATGCTATTTGACAGCCTACGCTCCAAAATCATGCCTTTGGCTGATGAGGTAATCGTATACCCAGCTCACGGAGCAGGATCTGCTTGTGGCAAAAACCTTAGTACTGAAACTTGGGGCTATTTGGGAGAGCAAAAAAAGAACAACTACGCTTTGCGGGCTGATATGAGTCGTGCAGAATTCGTGGAAGAAGTTACTTCCGGCCTGATGCCTCCGCCTCAATATTTCCCAAAGAATGCGATGCTCAACAAAACCGGCTATCAGAGCATGGAAACGATCCTTGATCAAGGTTTACGCTCCCTTAGTCCAGCTCAATTTGAACAAATTGCAGAAGCTAAAGAAGCGCTTATCCTAGATACCCGCACCCAAAGTGAATTTCGTCAGGGCTTTATCCCAAATTCAATCTTTATTGGCATCAATGGTAGTTTTGCCCCTTGGGTAGGCACGCTGATCCCTGATATCAAGCAAACGATTTTGATCGTTGCCCCGGAGGGCAAAGAAGAAGAAGTAATCACTCGCCTTTCGAGAGTTGGCTATGACCATACCTTGGGCTACCTAAAAGGTGGGATTAAGGCTTGGCAACAAGCAGACAAAGAGATAGATCGCATTGAGTCAATAGCGGCAACAGACCTTAGTGCTGAGCTAGCTCAATCAGCCAATGGAGTAATTGTTGACGTACGTAAACCAACCGAATATGTATCTCAGCATGCTGAAGCTGCACTCAATATTCCACTAGACTTTGTCAATAGCAATATGGCGCGATTTGGCAAGGAGGATCATTATTACGTACACTGTAAAAGTGGCTACCGCTCTATGATTATGGCTTCCATCCTCAAGGCTCGTGGCATTCATAATCTCACTGATATTGACGGCGGATTTTTGGCGATGGAGAAAGCAGGCTTATCGATGAGTAATTATGTTTGTCCGACTAAAGTCAGCCAAGAAGTGCTTGACAATGCAATTGCAGAGGTAATCTAAAGCAAATAAAATAATCAATAGCCTCGATCAGAAATGATCGAGGCTATTTTATATACAGGATTTGTAATACGCAAGATTGGCTGTCAGAATACCGACATTTTTGCATTATTAGTCGCATATCCTTAACGATATTCTAGCGAAAGGCTTAATTTGCAACAGATTCTAAAATACTCACTAGAATCTGCGCTTGTAATTAACCCCCTTCTGTAATGGAATTAAACAGTTCCGCATTTATCCTAGATCAGTTACTCTACCAACCTTGGCATTGGTCTGTCGCAGGCATTGCGATTGCCTTCACTTTATTTGGTTTGACATGGCTTGGCAAAAGTCTAGGCATCTCAGCCAGTTTTGACAGCTGGTGCAAAATTGCCGGTGCTGATAAACGCTTTTCGTTTTTTAATCGAGACCTTAAAGCGGATCGTTGGCGCATCCTATTTGTGATAGGCGTTACGCTAGGCGGAGGCTTTTCGGCTAACTTTCTAGGTAGTAAACGACCTGTGCAAATTTCGGGGGCCACCACTCAGCATTTAACGACTTGGGGCATTACTGTCCCACAAACCATAGCTGAAGGGACAGGTTTTATACCCGAAGATTTGTTTAACTGGTCAAATCCACTCGGTATATTCATGGCGATAGCAGGTGGCTTCCTCGTAGGTTTTGGTGCTAGATACGCCCGAGGCTGTACTTCTGGACATGCTATCACGGGTTTGTCCCACCTCCAGCTCCAATCTCTATTGACGGTTATCGGTTTCTTTATCGGTGGCCTGATCATGACTTGGGGCATACTACCTCATCTATTTTCTTAATCCTCTTCCCTTAGCATATTTCCATGCGCTTATTTGGTTTTTTGTCCGCGGGACTCGTATTCGGTATTGTCCTCACCAAAGCAGAAGTCATTTCTTGGTTTCGCATCATCGAGATGTTTCGCTTTGAAAGTTTTCATATGTATGGTGTAATCGGTACTGCTGTGCTGGTTGGTATCGGGATCATTTGGTTGATGAAGCGTTTCAAGATCAAAACCATCGATCAGGAGCAAGTCGCTTACAGCTTCAAACTGCCCCTTAGTCCTCGCAGACATCTCCTTGCAGGAACGATTTTTGGTTTAGGCTGGGCCTTAGTAGGAGCTTGTCCGGGTCCGATTTACGCACTTCTGGGACAAGGTTATTCTATATTTGTCTTAGTACTTTTGAGTGCGACCTTGGGGGCCTTTTCCTATGGGGCACTGAAGGATAAATTACCTCATTAGCGACTATTTCTTGCCAATATTTACTACTTTCAAGCAAGTATGAATGTTATTCGAAGGTCAATAAAGCTAGAGACAAGCGTTCAGCTAAGCTGTAATAATAATGGAAGCAGAAATAACTGAATTAGCCCAAGTAATACGCGAAAGTTTCCCTCAACTGAGCGAACCGAAATTGGTCGAGGAAATAGCCAAAGTGGGCCTTAGACAAAAGTTTGAAAGTGGAACAGTCTTAATGGATTATGGGGCTTTTTTACAATCGGTTCCAGTGGTCATCAAAGGTAGCGTCAAGGTGGTTCGCCAAGGCGAAGATGGTAACGAGCTCTTGCTATACTATCTCAAAGGGGGCGAAACTTGTTCTATGTCGTTTTCTTGCTGTATCAGCGCAAGGCAAAGTATCATCCGCGCCATAACTGAAGAACCGACAGATCTAATCATGATTCCAGTCAAATATGTTGACTTATGGATGCGGGAGTATCAGAGTTGGAAAAACTTCATCATGTCTGCTTATGACGCGAGAATCTACGAATTGGTATTGGCGATAGATAGTATCGCATTCAAAAAAATGGACGAGCGCCTCTATGAATACCTACAAAAAAAGGCCTCTGTCTTCAACACCAATATTATCCAAAGTACTCACCAAGATATCGCCTATGACCTCAATGCGAGTCGAGAAGGAATTTCGCGTTTGCTTAAGCAGTTAGAAAAGATGGGTAAAGTCAAATTGAGTCGCAATCAAGTTGAACTATTATAAAGGTGATGCAGATCACGGATTAAGTGCCGATTATAGATTAATTTGGGCATAGTTGTAAATAAGTAAGCCTGAATGAAGCTTTCGCAATTTTTCCCCCCTGCACAATGGTTAAAAGGTTATCAGCGTTCCTGGATTAAGGGAGATGTATGGGCCGGGCTCACTGTGGGGGTGATGTTTATTCCTCAAGGTATGGCTTATGGCCTTCTTGCAGGAGTACCGCCAATTTATGGTCTATATGCTTCAGTTGTAGCACTTTTGGTATATACCCTTCTGGGAACGTCTCGTCAACTATCCGTGGGACCAGTAGCGATAACCTCTCTATTGACAGCGGCTGGTATTACAAGCGTCTATAGTGGTGGGATAGAGGGATATATAACCTTGGCGATTGTTTTAGCCTTATTTGTGGGCGTAATTCAATTATCATTTGGGGTTTTCAGATTAGGCTTTCTCGTCAACTTCCTCTCTTATCCAGTCATCAGTGGGTTTACCTCCGCAGCAGCTCTAATCATTGGGTTTAGCCAGCTAAAATATCTATTGGGGATACCGATCCCTCGCTCAAATCATATCGATCAAGTCTTATTAGATGCGATCCAGATGTCTGATCAGATCAATTTCATCAGTTTATCCGTAGGGATTGGGGGTATAGTGTTGATTGCTTTGTTTAAGCGTTACCTACCCAATATACCGGGCACCTTAGTAGCTGTTGTCTTAGGTATAATAGTAGCTTGGGTATTTAAACTTGAGCAATATGGGCTAGAAGTTGTAGGGGAAGTACCTGATGGACTACCCTCATTTAGGATGCCTCAGATTGAAACAAGCCATTTTAAATCTTTGCTACCGATTTCCCTGACGATTGCGATGGTGAGTATCATGCAAAGTGTGGCCGCAGCAAAGGTGATGCAGATCAAACATGGCGACTATCAGATTAATCCTAATCAGGAGTTTGTCAGTATAGGCATGGCCAATATCGCGACTTCTTTTTTCCAGGGTTTCCCAGTTGCGGGTGGATTTGCGCGGACCGCAGTCAACGATCAAACCGGAGCCAAAACGAGTATCTCATCTTTGATCAGCGCAGGACTAATCATCCTTACCCTCTTATTTTTCACTCCTGTATTTTATTTTCTTCCCAATGCGATACTGGCATCGGTGATTATGTTTGCGGCGGCTGGTCTATTGAATTTTAGTGCTGCCAAACAACTTTGGAAAACCCATCGTACTGACTTCTGGCTAATGATCAGTACATTTTTAGCTACCCTAATTCTAGGAATAGAAGAAGGAATTGGCGTAGGGGTTGCTCTCTCTCTTGTAATGGTGATTCAACGATCAGTAAAGCCGCATATCGCCGAATTGGGACAAGTACCCGATACTGACACTTATCGTAATATCAATCGTTTTGATGGATTGAATGAGCAGGAAGATATCCTCATCGTCCGGTATGACGCTCAACTATACTTTGCCAATCTGCAGTATTTTCGCGATCAATTAGATGTCCTGATCAAAAATAAAGGGGATAAACTCAAATGCATCATCCTCAATACAGAATGCATCAACAGTATAGATAGTAGCGGCATCAAAGCCATCGGAGATTGGAATGATGAACTCTTAAAAAGAGGGCTTGAAATCTATTTTGCCGAAATTAAAGGCCCACTAAGGGATATATTCTATCGTTCCGGCCTGACGGACAAGATTGGAGAAGAACGCTTTTTTTTGAGTGTTCAAAATGCAGTAGACTTCTATCGCAGTCCAGAAACCGTGGTCGAACGACGAGCCAAAATGCGGCCCTACACTTTGCAAAACAATGAGAAGTAAAGCGATATCGTCTTTCTTCTAAAAAAACACCTCGTCTTTTTATCTCTCCCAATTTCCTTTAAACACAAAGGAAATCAGCTAAAATGTGACAGTTTAGGTAACATTTATCCGCATTTCGTAACGATCCATTGATCTTTTCATAACATTTAGGTAATATTGAAATAAGACTTAGATAACCTATGTGTTTATGAAAGTTGTAATCGGATTAATTGGTTTCTTGTTCGCTTGGGGAAACTCAGGGCCTAAAGATGGAATAGATGCAGACATTGCCTCATTTCACTGGAAGGAATTTCATGCCTTAGCGGAAGCGCATCAAGCGATTGAATTTCAATCTGTTGATGACAAACTTCTCACCGCTTCTATCTTTTTCCTCAGTAACCGTGCGAGAGAACAGCATGGACTGGCACCTTTTGTATTTGACGCTGCTTTACAAGACATGGCTTTGTATCATACCAAAGCAATGGCGCGCTTTCACTTCATGGGTCACTACAATGAGTATGAACCCAAAATGAAAACTCCCGCCAAAAGAGCTTGGGCTTTTGATGCAACTTTTAGTTCGGAAAACGTCGGTCGCTTCATTCTATACCAAATCGAGAATGAGCAGAGTTATTTTGCCACGCAGGAAAACGGTGAGAACCATTTTTTTGAGGAAGAAAACAAACAACCCATAGAGCCTCATACATATTGGAGTTTTGCTGAGGCAGTCGTCCAAGCTTGGTTAGACTCTCCTTCGCATCGTCGCAATTTGCTCAATTCAGACTATGGTACCATGGGCTGCTCTGTTGCGATGAGCCCCGGCGAACAACTCCCTTTTCAGATTCCTGTCGCCTATGCTACCCAAAATTTTGGCCCAAATAGCGGTTTATAATCGTAAAGGAAATTAAAGACTTATAGGTAAAGTCAGTCTAATGAGGAGGATAAGGTTGTAGTTTCCGGAGCTCTTTGATCTGAATCCTACCAGCATGAAGTTCGCCATCGGCTGCATCCACAATCCGCCAATCTAGATGAGGTCTCCCCATCGGCTGCGACTCGACAAAGATGCAGCGTAATTCAGAAGGAGCATACTGACAACGCTTTTGAATGGCTTCTAGCAATAACTCATGGTGCAGATGGCCGTCTCCAAAATTCCAACCTAGAGCCACCCCAGCGACTAGTTCACCATCTCTCCAGAGATAGTCATTTATATTTTCTACCG
This sequence comes from Bacteroidia bacterium, assembly GCA_045106675.1. Taxonomy (GTDB): domain Bacteria; phylum Bacteroidota; class Bacteroidia; order J057; family J057; genus JBCAWW01. The sequence continues at coordinate 37,989 of JBGCFA010000091.1, read as the reverse complement.
CTTGCGGAACGAGTAATTGCAAAGCTCTGCCATGGAGATGCATCATGCGAAAGCCAGTAACCTTACTAACTAAGGATTCTGCCGTTAGCTCATCATAAAAAGGAGCCAATTGTTTCATCAAGGTTTTGGAGGTCTTGATAAGGTTTTCGTCAAGTTTTTCTTCGGTTTCGCCCTTAAATAGCCAAACGCTATAGGCCCAATTACCGGCGTAATAGCGCATCGACAATAAGAAAGAGACGTATTGGGGCCAAACGTTCCCGACTAGGGGCAAAATGAAGAGGCCAGTCAATAAGGCAGCAATGAGGATCGGTGATTGGAGACTCAACAAGGCTAACTCGGCATGTCCCCCAAATAAAACGAAGCCCCCATAAACCATAATCACATTCCACTCTATCGGCACTCCCATCGGAATATTGCCAGTGATAAAAACATGAAACAGTAGCATCGCAATCAAAGCAAATTGCGTCAAAGACCCTCCGCCTCCGAGAATCAAAAGAATAGGAAAGGCATACTCTAGAATGGTCCCGCTATGTGCGAGAAAAGCCGCGAACTTGCTAGGTCTTAGGTCCTTTGGATAGGATTTATAAAGGCGTTTGCGCAGCCAAATAGATTGAATAATCGCACTATTGCTGAGCATAACGCCTATCACAGAGGGGAAATGCTGATTGAGTTTTGAAGTAGCGGCCCAAAACCACACGCCCCACCATACCCATTTGGCCCCTGCTAGTGCTTCTTCTGGAAACATAAAGCAAAGCATGGCAATGAAGTAATGCTCTGCTCTAGCAGATAAAAAAATGGTACGATCGAGGACACCTAAAAGCGGCAATAGTATCACCGAGGGAAGCAATAATTCAGGCGTGACCTCTGGCGCTATCAAAGCTCTGATTAAAAAGCCAATATGGGTGATATATATTAGAACATCGACCACATTACGCTTATCACCTCCGATCAATGGCAGCTTAGGGAAAAGCGGTAGTTTAATCGTTCCGGGACGGACAAAATGAGCCACAGCAGCCACTGGAGGGAAATAGCGCCCAGTCAAAGGCCCACTACCCGATCCAAGGCCCATTCCTTCAAATAAGATGCTCCAAAGTATCGCTTTGAGGAGTGCTTCCGAGGCAAACCACCAAGTTCCGATCTCAGATGGACTGCCGAGTTCTGTTGAAAACGAACAAAAAAACAGCCAAAGCCCTATGTAGAGCCCCATCTTCAAGATGTAAAACAGATAGACTGAAGGTGGGGAACCATAACCTTGTAGCGCCCATGCTTCGCATAACATCTGGCACCTTTGGCCAAAAGGTTTTTCCTTCCATGCTTTGAAATCAAATGGAAGCGGTTTGGGGTCGAGTAGTTTCATCCTAGTAGTAGTTCGGATCTAGCTCATAAACGATTTCATCACATTGGGCAAACCCATAATATCATATCTAAGATGCTGGGCGCCATCTACATAGAGAGTAGTACCCGTAATATACGCAGCTAATGGACTAGCCAAAAAACAAGTAGCATTGGCAATATCCTCGACCTTCCCAAAGCGCTTGAGCGGAATACTTTTGCGGGCCTCATTAAAGGTTTCTTGAATGGCGGGAGGATAGTTTTGTAGGCCAGAAGATTCGATGATGCCGGGAGCGATACAATTGATCCGCAGATTGTAATCACTCCATTCTACGGCGAGAGTTTTGGTCATATTTTCGACTCCAGCCCTTGCCGCGCCTGTATGCACCATCCCGGGAAAACCACGATGGATATTGGCGATGATATTGACGATCACACCAGACTTTTGCGGTAGAAAAAAGCTCGTCCCCATTTCACGAGTCATGTAAAAAGTGCCATTGAGATTGTTATTGATCACAGCATTCCAGCCTTTGTCATTGATCATTTCAGCCAGTGCAGGAAATTGCCCACCAGCATTGTTGATGAGGATATCTAAGCGGCCATATTTGTCTTTGATGTAGCCCGCAAGAGCTTGAATCTGCTCTGTTTGACGGATGTCGCAGGCTTTGAAATCACATCCCAATGTTTCTGCCGCTTTTTGTAATGGCCCTTCCTTGCGAGAGCAGATAATCACCTTAGCGCCATAGGATTGCATCATCTCAGCGATGGCATAACCAATTCCACTACGGCCACCAGTAACTAGGACTACTTGATCTTGAAATAAGCTTGAAGAAAACATAGGAATGTAAAATATTAAATGTTGAATCCCAACTACCAACTACTTACTACTTTTGCGGAATATTAAGCATCTCCCTTGTCTCTTCGATGCTAGCGATTTCACGTCCCATCATATTGGCGAGTTTGACGCCCCATTCGACGCATTCACCATTGGACTTGGCCATTTCTCCGTTGGGCAGGTAAAAATTATCTTCCAAACCTACTCTGAAATTACCGCCCATTGTACAGGCGACCGCAGCCAACTGCCATTGCTTGCGACTAATGCCGATCACTTGCCAAAATGCACCATCAGGCACTTGTTTGATTTGATGGATCAGATTTTCCGTACTAGCAGGGATTCCACCCAAAACACCCATTACTAAACTATAACAAGCATTCGCTGGCAGCTTCCCCATATCACGCAGTGGCTCAGCATTACGAATGTGTCCGGTATCGAAGCATTCCATTTCTGGTGTAGTCCCCGATTCAGTCATGGCTTCGAGAAAATACTGCATAGTATCAAAGGAGTTTTCAAAAACCCCATTCCAATAAAACTGCTTAGCCTTTTTGGAGTAGATCGCATAATTCATTGAACCCATATTAAAGGCCGCCATATCAGGTTTCAACGCCCTTACGTGTCGAATACGATCTTCATTAGGGATGCCGATGGCTCCCGTCGAATAGTTGATGATGACCTTCGGACAACGCTTCCGCACTTCATCATGGATTTGTTCAAAGACCTCCAATCGCCAAGAGGGCATGCCTTCATCTTCACGGGCATGGATATGAACGATGCTCGCTCCTGCATCTACGGCGCGCTTGGCTTCTTCGCCTAACTCTACCGGGGTATATGGGATATAGGGACAATGAGAGCGGTTGGTAGCTGCTCCTGTCAAGGCCGCTGATAATATGAGTTTTTTCATTTTTGAGAATTTATTTTATCCCGCTTCGCGGAACCTTGTGTCGTAGAGGCGCAAGGTTTTGCGCCTGTGTTGCCACATCCGCAATGTATTGCATTTGCATTGTCCCATCCGCAATGTATTGCGTTTTCATTGCCACATCCGCAATATCTTGCGTTTGCATTGTTAAGGCGCAAAATCTTGCGCCTCTACCTATTTCCCTGTCCAAACAGGGCTGCGTTTCTCGCGAAAAGCGTTGATACCTTCCTGCCCATCCTCGCTCATGATAGTTTGCCGAAACATCTCTAATAAGTATTGATGTTCACCTTCGGTGGGACGAATATGGTCATAGGCTTGCAAGCCCATACTGATTGCTTTGGGGCTATTGGTCCGGAACTCATTTAGGACAGCCTCTACTCGCTCGTCCAAAGCTTCAGCGGCACAACATTCCGTAACTAGACCAAAGCGTTTCGCGTCGCGGACAGGCAAATTGTAGCCTCTGATACACCAATCCAATACTTTACGAGCAGGCATCACTTGCAGCAGAGAAGCCATCACTTGAAACGGAAATAGACCCCGTTTTACCTCTGGCAAACCCAGTTTTATGCCTTCTTGAGCCAGTACGACTTGCGCTCCGGCCAGAAACAAAAAGCCTCCCGCATATACATCACCCGCCACTTTGCAAATCACCGGTTTATGTAAGTCTCTAAAGAGTTGGCCGATGAGGATTTCTCCCTCCGGCGGAGGAACGCTAGAGTCATGCGGCGCTGCCATACCGGCAAAAGCCTTGAGATCAGCTCCCGCACAAAAAACAGAACCATTCGCTTGGATCAATAGCATCCAAACGTCTTCCTGATTGTAGGCACACTGAAAGGCATAGGCAATTTCATTGAGCATCTGAGGATGAAGGGCATTCTTTTTATCGGCTCGATCTAGGGTCAAAACGAGGGCATGATCCTTGATCTCTATTTGCACAAAAGCAAAATTTTGCTCCGCGAGTTTATCAGTTTGTTCGCGCTTATAAAAGTCCATTTATTCGGTTTCTGAGAGTTTGAGTAGTACAAATCCGCTTTCTACATTGCTGCCTTCCGTGGCGTAAATGGCCTCCACTACCCCAGCCTGGTTGGCTGTCAGGGTATTTTCCATCTTCATGGAAGAAAGCACCAATAAACTATCTCCAGAAGCCACTGATTGGCCTTTCTCCACTAAGATTTTAATGATTTGAGAGGGCATCGGAGCTTGATAGCTACCAGCTTCTTTCTGAGCAGATTGAAGTGGGAAACGAGGCTTTTTTATTAGTTGTATGCTGCCGAGTGATTCGTTTTGGAGGTGGATACTTTCGCCTTTAGCCGCAATATAGAATTGATAACGCATTGCATCTTGTTCAAAGCACAGCTCTGTATCAGAGGCAGATAACAATTTTACTTGCCCTGCCTCTCCAAAGTAAAAGCGTCCATGCTGGTAACGATAACTCATGCTCAGCTCGGTTTCACCGAACGCAAAAACGGCTTGCTGTGGACTTGAGAAATTATTGCGCCAGCCAGAAGGGATGGATCGGAGTAGATTCCGCTGACTTTCTCTTTGTTGCCAATGATAGAGACTAGCCGCGATACCAAACTGATTCAGCTCAGTAGTTGAGCGTTCCGCAGGGCGGGCTAAGTCAGGATGCTGGGCCAAAAAGTGCGTATCATACTCGCCTGATTGAAAACTAGGATGAGCAAATAAGGCTTGTAGGAAAGCTTGATTAGTAGTCGTGCCTAAGCACAATAGTTGGCTGAGGACGTAGCGCATTTTACGGTGAGCGATAGCCCGATTTTTGCCCCAAACGATCAGTTTCGCGATCATCGGGTCATAATAAACCGATATTTCAGAACCACTTTCGATAGCACTATCCACTCGTAATCCCTCAACCTCGGGCCATGCAAAATGTTGTACGCTGCCTGTGAGTGGCAAAAAATCATTGGCAGGATCTTCTGCATACAAGCGGCACTCTACCGCATATCCATTACCAACGATATCTGCCTGTTCCAAGTCCAATGGCTCGCCCATCGCGGCTTGAATTTGGCGTTCGACAAGGTCTAAACCCGTAATCGCCTCAGTAACTGGGTGCTCCACTTGTAGGCGCGTATTGACCTCCAAAAAGTAAAAGGCACCGCTTTGCTGATCATAGATAAACTCGACGGTACCGGCATTGTCATATTTAAGGGCTTTAGCCGCTAAGACTGCCGCTGCTCCCATACGTTCGCGCAGCGCCTCGTCCATGATGGGAGAAGGGCTTTCTTCGATTACTTTTTGATAACGGCGTTGGATACTACACTCACGTTCAAGTAGATGGATAACATTGCCATGTTGATCGCCAAAGATTTGAAATTCGATATGACGACCAGATTGGATATACTTTTCGACGATCAGATTGTGATCACCAAAGGCATTGAGGGCTTCTCGTTTGGCGGCTACGATGGCGGCCTTGACTTCGGACTCGTTATGGACAATGCGCATCCCCTTACCGCCTCCACCAGCAGTTGCTTTGAGCAAAACTGGAAAGCCTATTTTTTGAGATTCTTGTAAAATTCGTTCTACGCCCTGGTCCGCTCCTTGGTATCCCGGTACTACCGGAACGCCATGCTCCATCATCAAGGATTTGGCTTTTGCTTTGTCGCCCATCGCCTCGATAGCATCTGGATGAGGACCAATAAAGATAATGCCTTCGGCCTGGCAGCGACGCGCAAAAGCAGCGTTCTCGGAGAGGAAACCATAGCCGGGATGAATGCCCTCAGCACCACTCTTTTGCGCGGCCTCAATGATCTTGTCTTGATTGAGATAGGAGGCAGTAGGATCGCTCTCACCAATATGAATGGCAAGATCAGCGGCTTTGACGTAAGGAGCCTTAGTATCGGCTTCAGAGTAAACCGCAATGCTGCGAATACCGAGTTTACGACAACTTTTGATGATCCGAAGGGCGATCTCTCCTCTATTAGCAATAAGTATACTTTGCATAATTTTGCTTCAATTCTGGGGCTACATTCTAAATACGCCGTATCCGTCGGCACCTTTGATCGGTTGATTGTATACAACAGCAAGACTGAAACCGAGGTAATTGCGGGTTTCACGTGGGTCGATCACCCCATCATCCCATAATTCAGTAGTCGAATACCAAGCCGAGGACTTTTTATCAGCTTCGGCCATCATCATTTGGCGGATCATCTGACCTTGTTCCTCGTCATATTCCTGCCCGGTCGATTTCGCCGAAGCGCGTTGTATAATCTCCATCACGCCAGCTAATTGCTCCGAGCCCATGACGCCGATTTTGGCATTGGGATAGGTGAAGAGAAAGCGCGGGTCAAAGGAACGTCCGTTCATGCCGTAATTGCCTGCACCATAGGATGAACCAATCATCAGCGTGATATGAGGGACTTCGCTATTAGAAACCGCATTGATCAGCTTAGCGCCATTTTTGATAATCCCGCCCTCCTCATAAGCTTTGCCGACCATATAGCCAGTCGTATTGTGCATAAAGATGAGGGGAATATTGTTTTTGTTGGATAGCTGGATGAACTGGGCGCCTTTATTGGCTGACTCCGAAAAAATCACCCCATTATTAGCTAAAACCCCTACCGGATAGCCATGAATTTTAGTCCAGCCCGTGATGAGACTAGCGCCATATTCAGGTTTAAACTCCGTGAACGCTGAGCCGTCGGTAATGCGCAAAATCAATTCACGCGCATCAAACGGTTTTTTGACATCGGCTGATACTATGCCTAAGATTTCTTCGGGGTCATGTACTGGAGGCTCTATCGTTCCCGCAGGGACAAAATGAGGTGTACTCACTGCGACAAACTCCATCAATTCTCTAGCGATGCGGATACCGTCTAATTCATCATCAGCTAAGAAGTCGGATACTCCCGAGACGCGACTGTGCATTTCGGCTCCGCCTAACTCTTCGTCGGTTGCGACTTCATTGGTGGCCATCTTGACGAGCGGAGGCCCTGCGAGAAATACCTTAGCAGCACTCTTTTGGAAGATGGAAAAATCAGACATTCCCGGAACGTAGGCGCCTCCGGCCGTAGCGTTACCAAAGACAATCGAGATGGTGGTAAGTCCCATTTTGGAACGCCGAGTGATTTCGCGGAAGGTTTCCCCTCCGTAGTTAAATATTTTGGCTTGGTCGGGAAGATTAGCACCGCCGCTTTCGACAAGATTGATGGTTGGCAAAAGATTTTCGCGAGTGATATCGCCGATCCGTAAGGCTTTGAAAGTAGTTGCATAATCGACGGAACCTCCCTTGCGAGTCCCAACATTGGCGTTGAGCATGCAAAGTTTACCTTGCACTAAACCGATGCCTGAGACATTGGTCCCGCCTGCCCCAAATCCTCCTCTCGTCTCTAATCCCGCAAGCGGTAATAACTCTAAGAAAGGACTATCTGGGTCTAGGACTAATTCCAAGCGTTCTCGAGCGAGAAACTTGCCTCGCTTCCTCGCTCGGTCTATATGCTTTTCTTTGCCTTGGAAACGGCTTTTCTCCATATTCTCTTCGAGTTTATGAATCAAGGCCGCCATCTCCGCATAATTGTCTTTGAAGACTTGACTATTGGGATTGATATGGGAATGTAATATTGGCATAGGCTTGAATTAGAAGGAGATGAGAGAATCAATGTCTAGCTCAAAAGCTTCTCCGAGATTTTGGTAATAGTCTTGACCGAAGAAATCAATAAAGGACTGGACTCCCTTATCGGTAAAATGAGGGATCAAAATAGACCAGACCATCTTTTCGCCATCCTCACCGGTTTTTTCGCCTCTGATGATTTGCTGTGACAGCCAATAAAAAGCGAGCATCCAGCTGATAAAGGCGATGTGATGATACATGCCGGGCAGTGGTTCAGGCTTCATATTACCAAGTTTGATAGCAAAAGCGATAGCAGCCTTATTGGCATGGATTGTTTGTTGAGTCATCTCTCGAAACTGCTCCTTGACTAGCGGATGATTGAGCACTTGAGTATCTAGAAAGATAAAAGCATACTGCCTTTGGAAGCGATAGTAAAGTTGAATCTCATTGTGAAGATTTTGGAAGGAAGGGAGTTGTAAAGATTTGCTACGCTCGATCTTCATACGTTCCCACATTTGGCTGGCAATCGCAGCAAGCAATTGATCCTTATCCTTGAAATGATAAGCAAGATTGCCTCGACTCATTCCAATCTCATTGGCGAGTTCGAAGAGATTGGTAGTCCCAAAACCCACTCGATTGAAGTAGGTAGTAGCTTGCTCGATGATTTTGTCTTTGGTAGTCAAAAAGCAGAATTTATTATTAGAGACTATATATTAGTCATTAATGACTAATTATCAAATAAAAAAAACCGCAGACCAAAGCCTGCGGTTTGAAATATATCGTTCTCGAAGAAGCGAAAATGATTAGCGTTGAATTTCGAAATTGCCGAGTGAATTCGCTTTTAGCTGGAGTTTGCCCCCTTTTACTTTGAAAGCACCCGCTTTATAACCCATTTTTAAGGCTGCTTGCTTAGGCATAAGAAATCCTTCAGGGAAAATAATAAATGAGGAAGGAGGCATACCGATGTTAAATCCTTTTATTTTGATCTCCAATTTGCCATTCTCTACGGATGATTCGGCTAGTACCTGATTACCTTCTAACTTTGTTTTTTCAGTAGCCATTTTGATTGATTCTGCCTCAAAAACACCTTTCTTCTTCTTTTTGATGATAATGATGATTTTGATTTTAATCTTGATACTGTTTTCCATCATCTGCTCAGCACGCAAGTCAAAAGAAGTTAAATGAGCAGAAGCCTTCGTAACTGGAAGCGCTACAAATAGCAGAGCCAACAATGGAAGCACGAGAAAACGAAGGTTGATTTTTAAATTGTTCATGTCGTCGAATGTAAATAGTTTAAGGATGTTTGCCTATTGGTGCAAGCAGCCAGCAATTTTGTAACATCGATTCAACATTTTTTTTCAACCAGAGATGAAGTAGCTGAACAAACCACCTATTAATCAACACTTTATACATTTTTCAACTTTGGCCTGATCCAGTTGAGGTCAAGCGTTCTGCGAAGCAAGAGCTTACCACAATACCTCAAAACATGAAGCCGGTAATTGAGCTTGATTGAATAAATCCGGGACAAAATCATTGGTGAATGCAAAACGTAAGCCTTGGGGTAAACTATCTTTTGCAAGATCAATGACAACCGATGAACCTTTGATTTGAGCCGGAACAGTCTTCCAATGCCCAGCTTGATTTAGGAGGGAAAAGCCTTTAAGCTCTGTTTGGGAAGAAAACAGACCGCTTTCAGCGTGAGTAAAGTGAATAATGAGTTTAGATTCATTTAGCTCGTAGGAATGATACAAAGGGCCAGATACGGCTATTTTTTTGAAGCCATAATCTTGATTTAACGCCCAGTTTGCTAAGCGTTTGCCAACGTCTTGTTTATTTTTTGGATGGATATCAGTAAGGTTGCCAATATCTGAGATGATAACCATACCCGTACATTCAACTTCCTCCATCAATCTACGTTGTTGATCTCTTACAATCGCTCCATCTACATTGTCTTTACCATAGCCAGAATAGGGCGCAATCTGTACATAGTAAAAAGGAAAGTCCTCTCCCCATGCTTCTCGCCAAGCATTGATCATCATTTCCAATGAACGAGCATAGTATTGAGCATTGATCACATTACTTTCCCCTTGATACCACAATGCACCTTTGATTTTGAAAGGAATCAAAGGATGAATCATCGCATTGTAGGCCAGGCCAGGCGTAATGGGTCCCCAAGGGATAGGCTCTAACAGATTTGCGCTAGCAGACACAATCCGATCTCCTTTCACTCTAGACTCAGGTATCCAAACCTCAACGGGAGTCCCACCCCAAGAAGAGTGGATCAGTCCTACAGGAATGTCTAGGGTTTGATGAACTTCCCTTCCAAAGAAATACATTACGGCACTAAATTCGTTCATATTCTCAGGCGTACACTTTACCCATTTGCCGATGAGATGTTGTTGGGGCGAAGTGGCCGTACTGGTCAATACCGTAAAGAACCGAATTTCGGGAAATTGGGCTTTTGCTTTTTCTTCTTCAGCATTATCTATATTCATTCGTGGAGCCCATTCCATATTTGACTGCCCGCTGCCTAACCATACTTCACCGATCAAGATATCCTTAATCTTAATCGTGTTATGGCCCTTTATCGTTAGTTCGTAAGGGCCTCCAGCTTGAGGAGTGTTGATCTCTAGGCTCCATCGAGATTGTGATTCGACCTTTAAAGCATAGGTTTTTTCAGGGTCCCAACTAGCGGTCAACTCAATTTCTTCGTTTGGCTTGCCCCAACCCCAGATCGTGATTAGGGTATTTTGCTGTAATACCATATGGTCGCCAAAAATGGCTGGCAAAGAAATACTGGCAGAAACACTGGTAATAAACAACAGTAAAAAACTAAACAAACAGATCCTTTTCATGGGAAGATATTGATAATGAATGGAGCATATAGCAATAGTTCTCCAAGCTAATGTTGAAGATTCAAGCTAAGACATTTTTCAGCTAAATATGGTTTTTTTGATTCTCGCGAATCAAAAGATCTCTTGGTAACAACAGCTTACTCTACCAATAGATTATTGGGTTTAAACTCGACATCTGGATCGATCAGCTTAGCTTGATCGATTTTAGCGCCGGATTTGATAAACCTCATCCCAAGCACATAAGCCTTGGCGAAGTTTATTGCATCTACTGCCAGCAGAACGCTTCCTTTAAAATACCAAACTGATAGACGATCACTATCTCCAGATTCACGCCTCACCAAAGCTTGATCGTAGCCTTGAGATAAGCCGACCATTTGCAACTTCGTATCATACTGGTCTGACCAAAACCATGGTAAAACATCATAAATCACCTCTTTGCCACAAATGCTTGCTGCAGCTACTTTGGCTTGATCGACAGCGTTTTGCACGGATTCAAGACGCATAAAGCGATCATAATGTGGATTATGATGATAAGTACAATCACCAATCGCATAAATATCCGGATCGTTGGTTTGCGCTTGAGCGTTGACTAGAATGCCATCTTGGGTCTGGAGACCAGCTGCTTTGGCTAATCCTAGATTTACTTTGATACCAACGCCTATAACCATAATATCTGCTTTAAAGCGCGATCCATCGGCACAAATGACTTCACGATAGTTTTGCTTATTGTCTATCCTAATCACCCTTTTGTGGGTCAGTATCGCGACCTCATTTTCAGCGTGTAAATCTTGAAAAAAGTCAGAAACTAGTGGAGCCGTAACCCTAGACAGTATCCGTTCTTCAGACTCTAGGATAGTTACTTTTGCTCCTAATTTCTTCATGGAAGCAGCCGTTTCTAAACCGATATAACCTCCACCGATGATCACTACTCTTTGGGACTCACTTTTTTGCAGAGCTATTCGAATATTCTCAGCATCTGCAGCGGTCCGCATGAAGAAGAGATTTTTGGCTTCTTCGATTCCTTCTATAGTGGGTATCAAAGGTCTAGCCCCAGTGGCAATGACTAGCTTATCATATTTTTGTTGCAGCCCATTTGCCAGATAAATCAGCTTCTCTGAGCGATCAATCTTTGAGACAGTTTGACCTAAACGGAGGCTAATTTGTTCTTTTTCATAGCTTTGGACAGATCTCAATAAGTGCTTATCTATAGAATCCTCACTCGCCAAATAGGCTTTAGAAAGCGGCGGACGGTGATATGGTAAGTTAGGATCAGTATCGTATAAAATGATCTCTCCTAACCAACCTTCTCGCCGCAAGGCAAAAGCAAAATTCACTCCGGCATGGCTGGCACCAATGACAAGACAGACTGCAGATTCGGAGATATTTCCAGACATGAGACGGCTAGTTTTTAGCGACCGTTAATACGATACCGTCTATTGCTTCGGTGATTTCGATTTGGCAGGAGAGGCGGCTAAATTGATCAGCATCGTTTTCAAATTCGAGCATATCTTTTTCGATATCACCGGCTTGCCCCACTTTGTCCATATACTCTTCGGCAACATGGACATGACAGGTCGCGCAAGAACATACTCCGCCACAATTACCGTCGATGCCTTTGATATCATTGTCCACGGCTAATTGCATCACTGATCCAGACGTACTTTCAAGCGTTATCCGTTCATTGTCAGGGGTGATAAAGGTAATTTTTGCCATAAGTTTATTGGTTCTATATATTGGTGAAGGCGTTCCGCGATGGAGCGGCAGGCCTAAAAAATCTATGTATCTGATTAATGCCCTTTGAAACTTACGCTGAGGTGATGAAAACCCACCTTACGATTGAACTCTCCTAGGGATTCAATGTTTTCTTTATGATCATGAATGCTGATTGAGGCTACTTTCTCAGCGAGACTTTGTAATAATATCCGCATGATTTGCCTGGCGTGAGTAGCTCCTAAGCAGTTGTGATGACTAAAACCAAAGCCCACATGGGGATTAAGTTTGCGATCCAATATGATCTCATTGGGGTTTTCAAAGACGCTAGCATCACGATTGGCAGAGGCCCAACAGAGAGAGATGCGACTATCAGCTTCGATGGCGTGGCTACAGACTTCGGTCCCTTCGGTAACGACCCGTCCCATATGAGTCAAAGGGGCGAAGTAACGGATCAATTCCTCGATCGCTTTGTTGATAATTTCGGGTTGTTTGCGTAATCTGGCCAAGGATTGGGGGTGTTCTGCGAAGTAAGCGATAGCGTTGGTGATCGCATTGATGACAGTGTCTCTGCCTCCGGCGAACGTCAGAATCAAGACTCCTTTTACTTCTTCGCGAGTCAGTTTGCGTCCATGAAATTCGGAGGCGAGCAAGACTGAATAAAAGTCTTCCCCAGGGTGGGCAATGGCGCGATCAATTTGCTCGTCGATATAATCGTAGAGGATATTTGCCTTGTCCCCGTCTAATGCTTCCCCTTCACTCCGAAAAACGTGCGTCCCCCACGAAATCCATGTCTCGGCTTCTTCATAAGGTATATTGAACAAAAGAGTCAAAGCTCTCGATTGCAGAGGCAAAGCAAATTCACTCACAACATCTAATCGATCCTGCTTTAGTGCCTCGTCCACTATCGCATTGATGATCACAGTCAATTGGGCCTGATAGTCCGCTTCTAATGGACGCTTGAACCAAGGTTCAACGATCGCTCGATAATCACCATGCAAAGGTGGATCGACCTCAAATGGTATCTGGCGGGTTTCACGAATATTGACCTCAGATGGCACCACTATCCGTCCGGGAGTCGTACCAGATTGGAAGGTCTGATAATTATGGGCGGCTTTGCGCACATCTCTCAGACGTAGTAGCATCACGACAGGATCGTCTTGATCATTCATCTCGCCATAGCCTTTTTCGAGACGGGCTTGTTCAAAGGGATCGGGTAGTTCGCTTTTTTTCATCTTTTTTCTTGGGTAAATAAATTTTTCTTATCAAGCTAGACCTGTGACAATACGAGCCATAAAAAACTAATTATCAAACACTTGTTCTTTGTCTTAGATACAAAGAACCAAAAATCAAGGCAAAAAAATGCTGCCAGCGCGCATAGCCCAAGCCCGCCCCCGCTTTTTTGCCAAGCCAGCGCCCCTGTATTAGGACTTATTAAAATACTAGGTGAAGTTTTCATTATTGTTTATTGCTTGATCGAAAAATCGGAAGCTTTTCTCTACATGCTTTTCCCAATAAGACCATTCGTGGCCTCCGGAATATTCTTCGTATTGGTGCGATATTCCATCTGCGATTAATTGGGCGTGAAGTTCCCGATTAGGGGCTAACAAAGAGTCAGCTAAGCCGCAATCAAAGCGCAATGGCGGCAATAAGTCTCGATTGGCTCGTAAAGTTTGAATTACGTCCGGCCATCGACATTCATCTGTATAGGCAGCTAATGGTTCTTCTACAAATTGCTCCATCTGAGCCAATTGCGTGATCGAGCTATGCCCAGAAATCGCGTGGAAGCGTTCCGCGAAGCGGCTCCCTAAAGACAAAGCACCATAGCCCCCCATCGACAAACCGCCAATACAAATCGGAGAAGCCGCACTCGCCTCGGCAAAACTCTCGATGATAGCGTTCGGAACATCCGAAACGATCCACTCATCAAACTGCTTATCATGGTGCCCAAAATATCCTGATCCATCGCCCCAAAGTCCATCGGAAGGCATAGCAACAATGGCGGGTTTTATCTGCCTAGCTTGGATCAATCGGTCAGCAGTAAGATGTGCTCCCGCCTTGAAAGCCCAAGCCCAAGCACTCCCATAAACTCCATGCAATAATATATATATCGGTAAGTCTGCAAGCGGGATTTCAGTCTCCGGCACATAGACACAGATGTCGCCACGCCCTTGTAGATTGGGGGTTTTGAGGGTGATGAAATGTAGGTAGTCGCGGGTAAAAGTGCTCGTTGATAACTCTATGGTTCGGAATTGGCTGATAGTAGTAGAAATTGAGGGTAAAACTAATCGAAGACAATGACTCCTTTGGCGTTTTTGCCTTGCAGCATATCGTCAAAAGCTTGTTGGAGGTCTTTTAGTCGGTATTCTCGGGTGATCATTTCGTCGAGTTTCAGATCGCCTTTTTGGTAGAGCGCCATCAGCTTAGGAAAATCTATCTGTGGGCGACACTTGCCATAAAGAGGATTGATATAGATTTTGTCCCATTCAAAAAGGCGCATATCGATGGTGATTTCTTCTTCGACACCACTGACTTGAATGGCAGTACCAGCATTGCGGATCATCGCCAATGGAGCGGCACCCAGCGCGGGAATAGCTGTACATTCGAATGCATAATCAGCTCCCCTGCCACCATTTAGAGACTTTAGTTTTTCGGCAGCGGCGAGTAAACCCACATCATTTTTGTCAGCTAAGATCACTTCTGTGGCGCCAAATTGTTTGGCAAAGTCTAGCTTATTAGGATTGATGTCGATGGCGATGATTTTGGCAGCACCGGATATATGAGCGGCTTGGATAACGTTCAAACCAACCCCGCCACAACCCAAGACCGCTACGGAACTTCCTGCTTTTACTTTGGCCGCGTTGACGACAGAGCCATAACCAGTCATTACGCCACAACTGACGATACTCGCTGCAGAAAAGTTGAGATTTTCGATATCAACTTTCACAGCGGCAGAACGTTTGACGATAGCGTATTCACTGAGGGTACCAAGGTTGAAAGAACGCTCAATCGATCTGGCGTTCCACGAAGTGGCCTCCAAACGAGCATGACCCGGTGTATGTCCATGGCCACCAGCGATTACAGGTGAATTATTCTCGCAAAGATGTTGATTGCCCTCTTGACACTGAAAACAGTGCATGCAGGGTGTGGCCCAATTGAGGATCACTTGATCGCCAACTTTGAGATCCGCAACATCAGGCCCAATTTGAGCCACGATGCCTGCCCCTTCATGCCCCATGACGATGGGTTTGCCCCAAGACAGTGAATCATAATCCGTATGACATAAGCCCGCGGCCTTCATTTTGACCACAATTTCGTCGGCTGCTGGCGCGGAAATATTAACCGCTTCGATGACAAACTTACCGTCGCCTGTAGCAATAGCACTTAGTGAGGAGATAGACATAGTAGGAGTAGTCAATATTGTTATAACAATATTCCTCAAATGGGAAGAGAAAAACTTATCCTTTTTTAGCCAAAAAATATACTATTTTGTTCTCCCTGGGAATAAAACCAAGCGTTCATCCACAGGATAAAGAACTCATGAAACCAGCCTTAGAGCATATCGAATTAGGGAAAAAGCAATCAATCTTGGCATTCCACTATGCTGATGATCGCTTTGATGCTCCTTGGCATTTTCATCCACAATATGAATTGACCTATATCAAGGAAAGCATAGGCACCAAGTTTATCGGGGACTTTGTCGGCCCGTATGAGCCAGGCGAGCTGGTGTTATTGAGTGCCAATTTGCCGCATTGCTGGAAGGATCAAGCGAGTCAAGGCACTAAAGCACAGTCAACGGTGATACAATGGAACAAGGGGATATTTGCTCCTGTGCCAGAACTAGAGGCCTTGTTTCGGATGCTCCAAACGGCTACTCAAGGTTTAATATTTGATAAGACCGAGAGCCTGAACTTACTGCCTATAGTGGATCGCTTGCCTTTGGTTTCGGGTCGCGCTCTGTATATGGATTTGTTATCGCTCCTACTAGAGCTATCGACATGTAGTTTCACGACCTTGTCGAACGCTCAGTTTAATCAAAACTTATCGCAGGAGTTTAGCAGTCGAATGGCTAAGATTCATGATTTTATCGAGCTCCAATATCATCGCAAAATCTATCTCCGAGAACTATCTGCACTCGTCAATATGTCAGAGCAGTCATTTTCTCGCTTTTTCAGTAAAATGATGGGACGGCCATTTTTTACATTTCTGAATGAGTATAGGATCAATGTTGCAGGACGCATGCTTATTGATACAGATTGGTCAGTGGCACAAATTGGTTTTGCCTGTGGCTATGAATCGCTGCCTTTTTTTCACAAGCAGTTCAATAAATTCAAAGAAGAGACGCCTTCTCGCTATCGGAAACGATACGCAAACTGATTAGCCGGAGCTTCTAAACATCAGACCTCTTGGCTTTGATATTCGGTCGGAGAAACGCCAAATTGATTTTTGAAGCTACGGGTAAAATGATTGGGGCTACTAAAGCCCATGTCATAAGCGACATCTGAGATACTTACCGCTTTTTGTTTAAGAAGATCTGCTGCTCTCTGCAACCGCATAGAACGGATCAATTTGCCAGCGGTCTGATCAATCAATGCCTTAAGCTTTCGGTTGAGATTGTTGACACTCATACCAATTTCCTCGCTTAATACCTCTACACTAAATTGCTCGTTAGTGAGATTTGACTCGATGATCTCTAAGACTTTTTTGATAAAAGTCTGTTCGATTGGTACCACACTGACCTCATTGGGACGGATAACGGTAGCAGTACTAAAGCGCTGACGAAGTCGCTTACGCTGTTCAATCAAATTGGCAATCCGCACTTCTAGCTCGCGGGAGTTAAAAGGCTTCAATAGATAATCATCTATCCCCAGTTTAAGGCCTTGGATTTTGCTTTCTTCGGAGGCTTTAGAGGTCAATAAAATGAGAGGAATATGACTGGTCTTCTCATCTTCTTTGATGCCCCTAGCCACTCCATAACCATCTAATCTAGGCATCATGATATCGGAGATGATGAGATCAGGAATGCTTTCTTTGGCTTTTTCCAGTCCTGCTTGCCCATCGGCTGCTTCATGAACTTGATAGCCAAAACTGATGATTTGCTCCTTGACAAAGGCTCTAATATCGGGATTATCTTCGATCAAAAGAATCTCCTCGGCTTCGGTATTCTCAGCAATAATGGCTTCAGCATCTGCAATTGTTTTGCTCGGTAAAGCGGCAGGACTTAACTGGCTAGTAGCAATGCTTGCAGTAAAGATTGTAAGATCTTCCGGAATCGGCAGACTGATTTGAAAGCTAGTGCCTTTTCCTAATTCACTTTGAACCAATACACTGCCTTTGTGCAATTCGACCAATTCCTTGACCAAAGACAAACCAATACCAGTTCCGGGTTGCGCTTGACTCTCGCTACTGTCAGCCTGATAAAAGCGATCAAAAATGTGTGCTACTTGACTCGACTTGATCCCTATTCCTGAGTCTGCGATTTCGATCTTTAGGTTTTTAGCATGCTGCTGAACGCTCATTTTTATCGTTCCCCGAGTAGGGGTAAACTTCATGGCATTGGAAAGTAGGTTAAAAATCACTCTTTCCATTTTCTTACTATCAAAAGCCGTATCGACTTCTCTTAGATCACTTTCAAAAAGTAGGTCGATTTCCTTTTCCTCCGCCATATACTCAAAAGAATATAAGATATGTTTGAGAAAGGGGATTGCATTTTGTCGGCTTAGCTCTAACTCCATGCCTCCTGCTTCGATTTTTGCGACGTCCAATACTTGAGTAACCAAATCCAATAAGCGATGACCGTTGCGTCCGATCATCTCCAAACGATTTTTCAAGGCTGGATCATCAAGTGCGGATTGTACTTGCTCATTTTGTCCTAGGATAAGCGTCAAGGGTGTCCGAAACTCATGGGATATATTGGTAAAGAAGCGAGTTTTCAGGGCATCCAATTCACGCAGTTTTTCGGCTTCCTTTTGGCGTTGTTCTTTGCGGATGCGCTCTTGCTCCAGCTCCATCTCCTGTTCTTTGATGCGGATACGTTGGCGGTAGCGATACCAGATAAAGCCTCCCAAACCAAGGAGCAAAACAATAGCCGCTATACCGAGAATTTGATTGCGAAGGGCTTCCTGCTCGGCAGTAGCTAGTTTAGATTCAGTAAGGTCGTTTTGCAGGATTAAGTTATCTTTTTCTTTCTTTTCGGTTTCGTACTCAATATTGAGTTGATTGATGGTCTCGATAGATTCGAGATTAACGAGAGAATCGTTGAGCAGTTGGTATTGTTTGAGATATTTTAGGGCAAGAGCTATTTTGCCTTGCTTTTCATAAATATCACTGAGGTTTTTAGCACCATAGATTTGACCTGTCAGGTCCTCGAATTCTTGGGCAGTATTAAACTCTTTTTCAAACCAATTTTTCGCCTCCGATAATCTATTCTGTTTTAGGGCAACCCGACCTAATCCATCGAAAGCGGTGGTAATGATATAAGACTCAGATTCTTTGAGGTAAGCAACCGCTTCTTTCAGATAGGATTTAGCAACATTAATATCTTCCGTTTGATCCCTGTGCCAATTGCCTAAGCCGACTAAAGCACTTCCTATTAATAGGGGATCTTCAGATTGACGAGCAAGTTCTAGACTCTTATCAAAATAGACTAATGCTTCATCATATTTGTTTATGGCTTTGAGGGTACTCCCAATATAACTGTAGGTATTGGCTAGCCCTATAATATCTCCCGTTTCTTCTTGAAGTTCTTCTGCTTTGCGGTAATGGAACAGTGCATCTTTATATTGCTCTTTTTCAGTATATAATATGCCTATTTGATTGTGAATGCCTGATTGCTGATACGTAAGTTCTAGATTTTCTTGAATCTTAAGCGCTTCAAAATTGTAAAAGATTGCTGAATCATTTTTCTCCTGAGCGTCAAACAAAAAGGCCTTATTTTTAAACACTCTTGCTATGCCTAAACTATCATCAGCAACTCGATAGACTGCTAATGCTTGATTTAAAAACAAATATGCCGAATCATACTTTTGCTCATTTTTTGCAATGAGAAACAAATTGTTTATCGCGTTTGCTTTCCCTTTCCGATCTCCTATACTTTCAGCCTTCGAAATTGAAAGCCTAAACATTTCTTTCGCCGACTGATATTCTCTATTTAAAAAGTAGCAAATCCCTAAATTGTTAAAGGCATTTAATAATCCTTCTTCAAAATGAATCTTTTCGCCTAAATCGATTGCCTGGTGCAAGATATAATAGGCTGAATCCCATTGACTCTCTACTCTATAACATCGGCTTAAGTTGACATAACTATCAACCATCTGGGGTTTTAATTCCTGCTGCTTAGCCAAGCGAAGTGCTTGGAATGCAAATTCCTTGGCTTCAACTACATTCTCTCTATATCGTTGATAGGCTTTTTCATTGAGGCTATCTACAAGGACTTTTTGTCCCATTGAAGGAGAAACCGCCAATAGAAAGGAGATAGTTAAAAGAATATGAGGTATCAACTTATTCAAAAAAGGGTAGTTTTCTTTTATACGTAAATTATATAATTTCAATTAATTCCGTATTTCTAATATAAGATTAGAAATACTACTGCCATTGGACAAAAATACTTCTTCAACCCCTAACCCAAACTCTTCATGTCAACAGCCTCAGAAACCTTAACACTAGAACAGTTAGCAGGACTTTCAGTCGAACAAATTAATGAATTAAACCCTAATCTAATTCCCGAATATTCTTTAGAGGATCTTAATAACATGGACTTTTCAGCTGAAGCTATTTCAGCCATAAAAGGTAAAAAAGATCCCAAAAGACCGACGCAAGGCGGTGATATTGGAGATCCAGGTATTTTATTGAACATAGCCTTTAACAATGCCTCAGCTCCAGAAAAAGTTCATTGGGTCAATGTAGATGTTTTGATCGACATACCAGAGAAGCAAAATACTAGAAGTCTCGGCGGAACTCAAATAAGTCAAGAAAGGTTTCAACACCACGTTAGTTTCACTATGGACGCTAATAATGGTGACAAAAACAATCCAATTAGACACAATGAATTGGATCTTTCTGAGCCTTATCAAATTCTAATCCCCTTTGTTGATGTCAATTGGTTTGAGAAAAAGCATCACGAAATAGATATAAAATATCGCTTAGAATTTAAATACAATGAAGTAGATGAAGTGGTTCATGTTGAAGACGGAATCGTAATAGCCTCAGCCGTACATGAAGGTCCCTTTGCAATCGAAACCGACAAAAGCAATCTACCTTCTTATATGCCTTGGGTACAAAAAATCGGAGATTTACATTTTGATGAAGTGATCTATACAGAACATGGCGTTTGGTGGAAAATGCATTATGTAGACAATCAGCCAAGGCCAACATATCTTTTTGGAGAGCATGGCTCAAACAGTAACTTTTGCCCTAGACCCTCTGCTCATGGCAACTATAGAGTTGATGAATATGAATCCTGTTTCCTTCCCTACCCACGACTTAAAAACTCGAGCTATCCACGCGAAAAATGTAGACTAATGGTAGGCAACCACCCAAATAGCATTAATTTTAATCCTCCAGAAGCTTTTGAAACAAAAAAAGGCGGTTGGAAGATAGTGGGCACTTCTCTTACCGGTGCCAATCATGCAGCCATACATACTCGTTCGGTTCCATCTTTGCCTTTAGCTGATCCCCATAAGGCTCCTAAGACTTATGGAGCCACAGAAAACACATCCGCGCCTGCCTCGGATACGAGGACAAATTCTAGCTCAACAGAAAGTTCCACCAACGAGCCTAGTGGTGCTTTCCAAGACTTGATCGATTGGATCAAGGGATTATTTAATTAGAGAATCATATTTCAGACAATAGGGAGGAGTCGATTGGCTCCTCTTTTTTATTTGAGGGTTAGTAGGGTTACCGCTTCGCGGAACGCTTATATGAGGAGTTTGAAATAATAACAATATCGAGAAAAGGCTTGTTTAGATTCCTCTTAAAAACGAATAAGTCCTCTGCTCATATTTCCATACTTTAGGGTACCTAATAAATCCCCATTTTCTTTGTATGGCTTCCTCCTCTCGGAATCATCGGTATCCGTTCCTATTCGTCAACCTTCTTTTTGGTAGTATTTCCTTAATGGGATTCCTATTACCAGATCTATTTTGGGGATTGCATCATGGATCTTTCCTTCCCGGACCATGGCCTATCTTTCTAATTATAGGTACCTCACTGATCTGGTTATTGCCAATTTATCGCCCCCTTTCTCTCTTCAGCTCGTTTACATTTCCGACTATCAAAATGCCATGGTTCGCATTAGTCCTATTTTCATGGCTAATGGGATTCCTATTTTATAAATTTCCGATTTATCAGGATTTTTATGGCGATAGTCTTTTTATCAGTGAACAAATAAATCAAACCATTGAGAAATGGGATCCAGAATTGCTGCTTTATCTTTTCAGAACGGATTTTAGCGATCCCAAAGTAGGGACAGATTCAGTCTATGCTCTGGTAAACTTAGTTAGTTATCTGATCGGGGAAAATGGGCAAGTAGCTTTGCGATGGATCGATGCTATTTCTGGGGTGCTCTATGTATTGATTTGGGTCCAACTAGTTCGACTCCAACTACAAAAGATTGGTTTACGCTTGCTTTTAGGCCTGATGGGGCTAACCGCGCCTTTCCTACTAATTTTCATGGGCCACATGGAGGTATATGCGCCGAGTTTAGTTCTGATGATGGGATTCTTATTGCTATTATTAACTTATTTCAAAACAAGACGGAAGCTGTATTTTGGCTTGGCTTGGATACTCTTTTTCCTCAATCTAAAATTTCACATTACAGCCTTTCTTCTCTTTCCCGCAATGGGCTTAGTGAGTCTTTATTTCATGCGTGAACGCTTTCCTATATTGGAAAAATTTTTTGAGTGGAAGTTTCTATTCAAATGGGTATTGACTCCCATTTTTGCTATTGGGTTGATCCTGTATTTTCTAATTACAGAAAGTCATTTTGGTTTGCGGTCCTATACTGTTGAAACCTTAACCGATGTTATTTTTCTCCCATTAAAAACAGCCGAAGCAGCCCCTTTGGATCGTTACAATCTATTTAGTGGTTCTCATCTATTTGACTACGGCAACCAACTATTTCTATGGTCAGGGCCAGCGCTTTTTCTACTTTCATTCATTGGACTTCATTATCGAAAACAAGTCAAGTGGCAGGATCCAGCCCTAATGCTAGTGGGCCTAAGCTTGGTTCTTTATTTCCTCGCTTTTTTTGTACTCAATCCTCTGCTCAGTATGCCAGTGGACTGGGACTTATTCTCCTTACCAGCTCCTTTATTATTGGTCTTTGCTCTTTTGTTAAGCAGCTCTTTGCAAGACACTAATTTAAGCCGACAGCTTGGAGGCGGGATGATCGCACTTTGCTTATTGAGTCTTCCTGTTTTCATAGTAAATACCCAAGCCGCTCCTCTATCTCAACGCCTCGAAAGTATCGGAACTCGCGCTTTCGAGACCTACTGGATTGGGGCCTCAACTCCCATCAATGGTGGGATTGATTTAGAACCCAATCAACAAACAAGACTCAGCCGTCGTCTTGCAGTCTTGGAACGCCTAAAACCAATGGCAGTGAGTGGCAATGATATCGAATATGCAGATTTACTTTGCGAAGCAGGAAAAACCTATTTTCAGGCGCAGGATTATGTGAGTGCCCAGCCTTACTTTGAAGCAGCTTTTACTTACTCACCCAACTTGGTCGACAATGTGTACTATCTGGTCGTCAATCATTTCTATCTCCAGCAGTTTTCGGAGGCTCATCACTATTTGCCGCGCTTAGTCGCCTACCAATATCCTACGCCTAGCAAGGCTTTGTCGATCGCAGTACATGTTTCACTAGAAGCCAAACAATATGAAGATGCCGCCCAATATGCCAAACAAGCCTCGACCATGAACCCGAATAACAAGATCATGCGAACCGTTATAGACAAGATTGCAGAAGGGAAGGATCTGGGGAAGATAAGATTCTTGTTTCGACAGGAATAATATTGTCAGATCGCTAGGATAGGGATTAGAAGCAGAGACTATTCTACCGATACTCGGGATCAGCAGGAACATCAGATTTGTTTCAAGTTAGAAAATTTCAAAAACCTCATTACAGAATAGAAATGAGGTTTTTGGCAAACTATTTTCCCTATTTCGACAGATTTTTTAGCAAGATTTTGACATCCTTTGCCTCCTTCACATTCCACATAACACTATCTTCTGTTGAGTGAATCAAAATGCTCCCCTTTTTTACTTTAAAATACACATCTGGCTTCCGGTCAAATATCCACTCCTTATGATCTATCTGATTAGAGTTGTTCGGTCTGATATTCAACAAGTTAACTGGAAATTCCATAAGCCTGCACAGACGCCTAATACAATAGAGTAAAAATCAGCATTTCGGCATCTTAATCTATCGGACAAAAAACGATACCGTTTAAGACCTCCAATACTATGCTCGACAAATATTCGCTTTCTACTGACCTCTTTGTTATGGGCTTTCTGTTTTTTAGTGAATTTGATTTTGGGGTCTTTCCTACTTTTTCTTCTTGGCCTTTTGTGGGGAATATGAATCTTTTTTGCCTCATATTCTTTTTCAAATCCCAGGTATCCTAGATCAATCCAGATTTCCTTATCAGCAAACCAATCCCCTTTCTTCGGATCGAATTCTGCTTTCAACATACTGTAGTCATGCTGACTTCCGCAATAGGGTGGACTTAGGTATAAGATCCGACGATTGGGTTCAGCAATTACCGTATATTTTATTGTGTACGCTTTTTTTTACCGGAGTAATCAGAAACTGGTCCTTTGTGAGGCCAGTTGCAGCACGCCATTGGCGATCAGTTCGGATTCCTCGATAGCTTATTGACATAACTAAATAATTTTGCCAAAAATAAGGATTATTGATAATCAATTAGTTATGACCGAACAACTCTAATAGTAGTTTGAATTAATAATGCTCTTCCATCAACCAAATTGTACCAAGATAAGCTGTTTTAGGAATATAATATCTATGCTTCGTCAGAGGGTTTTAAAGGCTGTTAACTCTCTTTTCTTCTTCCAGTAAAAAATATTTCCCCATTGGTTGTTTGGGCAATAGGGCCCTATCAGGGCGCACAAACATTGAAAAAAAGGCATATTCTGGAGGGGTCTAAAAACAAAAAAGCCCTTATACCTACGTATAAGGGCTTTTCTAAAAAAATCTGATTAATCAAGTGGAAGCGGAGGGAGTCGAACCCTCGTCCGGAGAAAACGGTAATATGGCCTTCTACATGCTTAGTTGCTCTATTATATTTTCAATTTCTAGCCCGAACAGCAGGGCTGTTGAAATTGAGGGTACTACTTAATCTTAGGCCTCATCCGTAGCACTAGGAGGCAGCAGGCTTTCTTAGTTGTTTTGCCTTCTATATAGATACCCGATAGCCAATAATATCCAGAAGGCATTTAGCATCTAATCTAATTAGGCTGCTAAAGCAAATTGACGATTGTCAATTAATAAATTGCAACAGAGGATTTAAGTGGTTCCGTTACCAACCACCACATGCTTATACCATACACTCATAGTCCCGTCGATGCCATGTCGCCCCCATGAGTAAAATGTCAATTAATCAGACCTTCAATGAACTAACTATTAGACGAAGGTAGCAATAAATGGTTACACCCGATTCGAAAAGATGTAATAATTTAATATTCTTTAAATACTCCCATTACTGGCAGCGCTTCGTTATCAAAATCAAAAGTGGTCATATTCTCCCAAGGCGAGCCATTATTGGATTGTGGACCATCAAAAGCCACATAGTCGGGAGCCCACCAGACAAAGCCAAGACCCCGATTTTCAGGGATTGCTTTGAGCATATCAGCCCAAGCTTTCAAATAAGCCGCCTGCCCTTCAGCCGTAGCGGGATAGTTATCTACTAGATGATCATCGCCACCTACCAGATTATTGGTCCAATCGTTCCAGCCCAAAGTCCAAGGATAAGCAGTCTCGACAATCAGGATGGGTTTTTCAAACTGGGCCGCAAAAGCTTTTAGTTCACTTTCTACGATTGTAAGATCCTTATTATGCCAACGGCTATAATGCGACAAGCCAATAATATCAAATTCTACATTCTGGGCAATCAAGGATTGATAAAAACTATCCTTATCCACTACTCCTGAAATATGGATCATCGTCTTGATTTCAACTTCCTCCTGAATTGCGATCTGAGATACCGCTTCTAATCCCGCATTGACCAAAGTTGCGTATTGAGCAAACTGTCCCCAAGCACGGCCTTGATCCCAAAGAAAACCATCGTTGGTTTCATTGCCGATCTGTACCATTTGAGGCAAAACATTTGCTTCGGCCAGACGCCCCATTACTCTCAAAGTATATTCAAAGACACTGTCTCTTAGTAAGGCAACTGATAAACCCTGCCAAGCAGCTGGGACGGGTTGATTCCCGGGATCAGCCCAAGTATCCGCATAATGTATATCCAAGAGCCAATTATTGCCTGAGTCCACTACCTTATGAGCCATGTCGACGACTTGGGTCAAAGTAGATGCCGCCATCACTGGATCACTCAAATCTGGGGTATGAAAGAGACGCAATCGTATCAGGTTTACTCCTTCACCTTTCAGATAGTCCATCATATCATCGATAGTTTCCCCGGCCTCATTCTTAAAGACCACTCCCCTATCCTCCAACATTGGCTGATAAGACATATCCATGCCCGTGATAAAGTCCAGAGCAGCAATAGTATCTACAGGGTCCTTTTCTTTGGGAGGCATTTCAGGTTCAGGCTTGCAGCCGAACGCTAGAAAGCACAAAATCACCATAATTGTAGCGGCATAAAATCTTAGGCCGCCACGGATCGGAAAATTATTTCTTTGGATCATAATCAATCAATTTCCAAGATTAAAGGCCTTTCAGCCGGAAGTTTCAATTGCTCGTTCAGCGAATAGCTGTCTCCACTCAAAACATCAATACCCGTCTCGTCCCCGTCTAGCATATCACTAAAACGACTCAAATCTAGGCTAAACTCTGTCTCATTTTTGTTGAGAATCACCATAACCTTATCGTCTTCATTATAGCGAAAATATACATAGACGCCATCGTGCAACGGCCCATAGTGCATCATTTTCCCTGCGTGAACGACAGCTTGGGTTTTACGCCATTGCAAGAGTTTGCGCATCATGTCTTGACACGCTTTGGCTTGGGCTGAAAGGCCTTCACCCGCAAAGGCATCGACTTTATCACCTGCCCAACCACCGGGAAAATCACTCCGGATCTCCACATGAGCCGTGGTGCCTGGATGACTCATCAAAATCTCGGTGCCGTAAAATATTTGAGGCGTACCCCGCATGGTCATTAGAAAGGCCATAGCGTTTTGAAATTTACCGTAGTCTTCATCTAGCTGAGTAAAAACACGACTCATATCATGATTATCTGCAAAAATCACCAAATCACTGGGATTGGGATAGAGATAATCGAGAGCAAGCATTTCATACAAAACGATCCATCCAGCATTCCAGCTTTCGGGTTTGGCCAATGCATCGGCTAAGCGCACTTGCACCGGAAAGTCCATCAGACTTGTAAGCTCTGAGTGAAAACCATCATGGGTTTCTTTGTCTTTTTGCCAGTATGAGACAACCGCAGGGCTGGTAAACCATTCTTCTCCGACAATACTAAAGTTCGGATATTCTGCCATTAATCGTTCGGTCCAGACGCCCATAAAATCTCGCTCTGGATAGGAATAAGTGTCCATACGGATACCGCCTAAATCGGCGAACTCTACCCACCAGATACTATTCTGTATCAAGTAGTTAGCCATGAGTGGGTTATTTTGATTAAGATCAGGCATTGTCGGCACAAACCAACCATCTTGAAACCATTTACGATCACTCGGCGCGGCATAAGGATCTTGCAAGGTGGTGCGTCTGTGATTGGTTCCCTTGAAACCATCTTTGCCTTCTGGCCACATATTGATCCAATCTTCGGTAGGCATATCGTCCATCCACCAATGTTCAGATCCACAATGATTTAGGATCATATCCATCACGATCTTGATGCCTTTGTCTTGGGCCTCTTGGCTAAGTTTGAGATAGTTTTCATTGGTACCAAAACGAGCATCGATTTGATAGTAATCCGTCGTAGAATAGCCATGATAGGAAGATCGATGCATATCGTTTTCGAGTACTGGATTGAGCCATAAGGCCGTGAATCCCATATCTGCGACATAATCAAGATGCTGGCGGATGCCTGCAATATCTCCTCCATGTCGCCCACCGGCCTCTTTGCGATTGGCATTTTCCAGCATGCCCTCCACGCTATCATTTGAAGTATCGCCATTGGCAAAACGATCTGGTGTAATTAGATACATCACATCTGCACTGCTAAAGCCTTGGCGTTCGGCGGAGCCGGGTTTACGATCCCACAATGGGTAATCTAACTTCCCAAGTTTCTTATCACCTTGCCAAAACTCAATTTCGATGGTACCAGCTTTGGCGGTAGGCGCTATTTCCAGATTGAGGAAGAGATAGTTTTCATTGGGGACTTCGGTGGTGCTTTGCAAGCGAACGCCCGGATAAGTAAGCTTTGCTTTGGCTTGCCCGATCCCCTCGCTATGCACCATGATCTGGAGAGATTGATTTTGCATCCCTACCCACCAATTAGGAGGTTCGACATGCTGAAAATCCAATTGAGCGTTCGCCAAGGGCGGGATAGCAAGAACAAAGGCAAAAAGTAGAAGTAATCGCTGCATAATCAATAGTAAAAGAGAGAAGGGTTGAATTGTTGAAGCGTCGAATCTCAATATCCAACTCGTCAACAAGCCAACCCTTCGATAATTCAAAAATTGCGCTAGTTCTTCGTTACGGTATAAGTGTAGTCAGCAACATTGAGGATCAGTTCGATCGTATAGTTACCATCAGTTTCGATGGCAATATTGTCTCCGTCTAGGTCTAGCACATCATTTGCATTGGTATCACCATAGTTGATGGCCCAATCGTCATTGGCGCGAAACTTGATTTCGCCAGCTACAAGATCCAAAGTGATAGCGTAAACCCCTGTTGCAGGATCAACGGTCATATCTTGGTCGGAGTCCCATCCACCCGGCGTTGCCGAACCAATCAGTCCCCAATCAGTCTTGGTGCGTGTATGGGTGAGAGCCGCTAAATCAACGGTCATCAGGTACATACCAGCATCTGCTGCGACAATATCATCTCCTCCTGGATCTAAAGTACCATCATCGCCCGTATCGCCCCAGTTGGTATCCCAACTACCTTGAGCATACTTATAGGCGGTTGCGGCATCAGGGAAATAGAGGTAGCCTTCATAACTATCATTGGCTTGACGAGAATAGACTACCGTTGTTTCGCTAGCGGGGTCCCAGCCTTGGTAAGCACCAGGAACATTGAGGATACCGTATTCGACTGCGGCAGCAAAGGGAGTAATATCCAACATAATTACGTCAGAGATCACAGGATCAACATCATCACTTACCGTAGCGATCACTCTCATCTCTGCCGCGTTAACCGCATTGCCAACAAAACCATTTGCGATCAACATGGCGTTGAGTTCGCCGACAGTCAAGTCTTTGATCGAGTTTGTATTGACGATCCCAAGCGTGACAGGATTCGCAAAAGCATCACCACTAAGTGACAACTGAGCGGTATAGGTAACCGCAGCTTGAAAACCAAAGTCAACAGCAGCCCACTCAAAGTCGGCTACGATTTGATCCATATTAGCCTCTTCAAGGACAATCGCAGCACCCGCAGCGGGGCTACTGATAGCAGGCGTATTGCCTATTTTTAATACCGGCGTGAACTCTGTCTTGGGCGTACAAGCAGCCAAAACAGAAAGCATCATGATACCAGTTATGATATATTTTCTAAACATTATTGTTTCAGGTTTAAGATTAGTAACCGGGGTTTTGGGTAAGGTTTGGATTGGCTCCTAAGTCAGAAGCTGGGATCGGAAACACATCAAAGGTTTCAGATACAGCTGCACCTTCATTGATACCACCTTTGAGTGGCCAAACATATGAGCCATTAGAAAACTGACCAAAACGTACTAAGTCAGTACGACGGTGGCACTCCCAATAAAACTCACGGGCGCGTTCATCAAGGATGAAAGCCAAATCAAGCTCAGCCTCAGTGACATTGCCACTTTGCCCCCCGTAGGCACGAGCACGTACTTCATTGACATACGATACAGCAGTAGCCACATCTCCGCCAGAACCGCCACGCAGAACCGCTTCTGCATACATTAGGTGAGCATCAGCAAGACGGAACATTGGGAAATCAGTGTCTGGGAAAGTCAAATCAGAACCAATAGTACCATCAGAGGTTACGTTACGGAATTTAGTAATCGCATATCCGTCAGTAAACTGAGAAACATCATTGATCTCTAAGTTTTGTCCGTCTGTATAGAACATAGAACGAGCGTCGAAGCTTGCGAGATCGATAGAGTATGTATGATCAGGCGCATCAAGATAAAGCTTGATGATATAATTACCATTTGCAGGGATCACAATGTTATCGCCTCCTTGCTCTAGGATTGCATCAGCGCCTGAATCACCGTAATCAAGATCCCAAAGATCATTAGCGCGGAACTTCACCTCGCCAGCAATCAAATCGGTTTGGATTACCCAAGCGCCTTCAGTAGCATCAAAGGTCATATCTGTGTCTGAGTCCCAACCGTTCGGCGTGGCCGAACCAATCAGGCCCCAAGTTGTCGCTTCAACACTATAAGTAAGATTGGCGAGATCGGCTCTAACGCGATAAAAGCCAGCGTCAGCAACACTGATATCTGTACCACCTGGCTCTAAAGTACCATCAGCGCCATCATCTCCCCAATTATTGTCCCAACCATTGCCATCTGTAAACTTAATAGCAGTAGCTGCATCAGCAAAGTAGAAATAGCCTTCATAGGTACTATCACTATTGACCGAAGCCATCACGGTAGAATCACTATCGGGCGTCCATCCTTGGAAGCTACCTGCAAGAGTAATTTTAGGATAAGTAGTATTGCCAGGGTTCGGTGAAACCACAGTGCTACCGCCTGCAGTAGAAGGAAACTTTTCGACTAAGGCTTTGGTAGTACGGATACCACCCCAACCACCATCAAGACCAAATTCAGTTGGATTCATGCTACCACCTACAGCGGCGTGCACAATAAAGGTCATGCCACCCCAAGTTTTGGTATTGACACCGTCAAACAAGACAGGGAAAATGATTCCAGCAGCAGTGTTGTTGTCGGCAAGAAAAAGGTTATCGTATTCCGGATCAAGTACGAAACCTGCATCAATTACCTTTTGGGTATAAGTAACGACATCGGAATAGCGGTTTTCGCCAACATAAACTTCCGCATTTAAATACAGTTTAGATAACAACATCCAAGCGGCTGCTTGATCGGCACGTCCATATTCGTTACCCATTGCCTCTACCATTGTGCTTTCAATAGCAAGCAACTCAGACTCTACGAAAGTAAAGATTTCGTTCGCACTTCCCTGCTCTGGGAAAAAGGAGCCTACAGCATCTTGTTCCGTAACGAAAGGTACTTTGCGAAACATGTCCAAGGCATGGTAATAGCTCAAAGCACGTAGAAAGCGCGCTTCAGAACGGAAAAAGCCAATATCAGTACGAGTAGCGGCATCCACTTCACGTTCATCTAATTTTGCAGCCGTCGTTTCGCGTAGAAACTCATTGGTAAGCGAAATTTGATAAAAGATGCGATTGTACATAGCCGTAACGAATTCGTTATTGGCATCCCAATCTTGCTCTTCATAATCGTGAATATTGCCATCGTTCCATGCAATGACCGCTTCATCTGTGGTAAGCTCTTGTGCTTTCCAATATTGACGGAG
This sequence comes from Bacteroidia bacterium, assembly GCA_045106675.1. Taxonomy (GTDB): domain Bacteria; phylum Bacteroidota; class Bacteroidia; order J057; family J057; genus JBCAWW01. The sequence goes on along the minus strand of JBGCFA010000091.1, from coordinate 6,917 downwards.
GTAAGTTGAAAAACCTTCGTCAATCCCACTAATGTCAGGCGAGCCAGCCGGCCCTTGCTGACCACTAACAGATAGCCCAGCATAAAGCTTGGCTAATACCTGCTTATAGGCAGCAGGATTGTCATATACGACAGCTGAAGTAACCTCGTCCTCATCTAAAGGAGTGACGTTTAGGTCATTGAAACAAGCGCTCAGAAAGACACTCATTGCCAACAGCAGCAGAAATTTATTCATTTTGAGATTCATTATTAGTCTCTTTTTAATCTAGAAGTTGGCGTTTACACCAATTACAAATGTGCGGCTACGAGGGTAGATATTACCATCAATACCACTAAATACCTCTGGGTCTAGCCCTTCGTACTGTGTGATAACAAATGGATTTTGAGCTACTGCGTAAAGGCGTAGGCTTTTAATCGCATTGCCGAGATCGTTGAAGTTGTAGCCAAGAGTGATATGATCGAAACGCAAGAAGGAAGCGTTCACCACGAAGTGATCACTAAAGTATTGAGGTACAGTATGATCAATCACTGCAACATCACGGTGTACGTTGTTGATGATATTGGTACTGTTGTAGAGATTATTGTAGGCAGTACCAGCGAGTACGTTGTTATAAACATGGTTCCCAACATTGGCGCGTCCCGCGAACATGAAGTCAAAGTTCTTATAAGCTAGGCGTGAAGTAAAGCCAAAGTAAGCTTTAGGAGCTGGGTTTTCGAAACGGTAGCGATCCTCCGGAGTAAGGGTTCCATCACCGTTACGATCTACAAATAGACCTTCAATTGGTACTCCAACCTCATCGTATACCTGCTCATAAACATAAAATGAACTCGCAGGGAAACCAACGCTATGAATCTGAATCGTATTACCAACACCTCCTGAAATACCTCCAGTAAACACACCTTGGTAATTAGGGTCTTCGGTAGCAGTCAAGCGAGTAATTTTATTACGATTAACTGTTACATTGAAGCCTAAGTCCCATTGAAGGTCCTCAGTTTCAACAGGAATCGTATTCATGGAAAATTCTACCCCGCGATTCTCTAGATCACCTACATTCGTTGTAATAAAGTTGGTGAGGTTGGTACCAGCAGGAACGGGAATGAAATTCAAGAGATCAGTCGTTTGACGAAGGTAGACCTCCACAGAACCCGTAATACGATCGTCTAAGAAGCCATAATCTAAGGCTACATTATAAGTAGTGGTTTCTTCCCACTTAATGTTTGCGTCATAGCCATTAGGACGGAGTGTAGTATAGAAGAGGTCCCCAAATTGATATTGTGCATTTTCAAAGCTTGACTGATATCTAGCCAAATATGGATAGAAATCCCCACCAATATCTTGCTGGCCAGTAACTCCATATCCAACTCGTACTTTAAGATTTGTAATCTTACCAGTATTACCGTTATCGACAATTTTATAAGCCAAAGCCGCAGCTGGGAACATACCCCAACGATTAGCCTCAGCGAAACGAGAAGTTCCATCACGACGAAGCGTAAAGGTTAACAATAAACGGTCAAAGAGAGAGATATTGGCACGACCAAAGAGAGAGAGTAAGTAATACTCCTTTGGATCATAATTCTCAGGAGTCAGCGTCTTGTCTCCGGCAGTATTGGTAGCGAAGTTATAATCCTCGCGAAAGAAATGCTGCCAAGAGTAGCCTCCCATCACATCAATACGCGCTTTGCTAAAGTCTTTGACGTAGTTGAGGTAAAATTCTAACAACTCATTGCGCTGCTGTTGTTCGTAAACTTGGTCGAGACCTTTATCAGTAAAGGAAAACGCGGCGTTTTCGGGAATGAGAATACTACCGCTACCATTTGAGGCATCATAACCAAGGTTTAGATTGGCTCTCAACTCAGGCAAAAAGCCAAAGCGGTAATCAAACTGAGCATTGGTAATAATACGTTGTACGGTTGAAGTATTGTCTTTTTGCTCCAGTAGCGCTAAGGGATTACTAGGCGCTAATGTATTAGGATCACCATTGGCTTGCGTCCAAGTCCAATAACCGCCATAAGCATTTCCTTCGTCGAATACAGGTTTAGTAGGGTCAAAGCTGACGGCACTACCAATGGCTCCTTGATCAGCAAAGGTGTTATTGATCAACATACCTTTAAAAGAGAGATTGACCTGCAGACGATTGTTAAGAAACTTAGGATTGAGATTGATTCCAGCGGTTGTACGGTTAAACTTATCGGTTTTGAGGATACCATTACGATCCGTAAAACCAACAGAAACGCGATAAGGAATGTTGCCAATCCCTCCAGAGACATTCACATTATGGTCTTGCCCAATACCAGCTTGGAAGATTTGCGCTTGCCAGTCCGTATTTTCAGCACCCAATAAAGTTCTTGCTGGATGTCCATCGGCAAATTGAGTATTGATTAGGCTACGAAACTCATCTGCGCTATTGACATCAATTTGATTAGCACGATTGCTAACCGAAAAGTTTCCATTATAGCCCACGCTGATTTTTTTGTCCAAAGAGCCTTTCTTGGTAGTAATTAAGATTACTCCATTCGAGGCACGAGAACCATAAATCGCAGTAGCAGAAGCATCTTTTAAGACAGTGAAGGTCTCGATGTCTGCAGGATTAATGATGTTAAGTGGGTTACGAGAACCCGCGATCCCATCATTGAATACAGGTACACCATCAATTACGATCAATGGATCATTGCTCGCACTCAAAGAAGATCCACCACGAATCCGAATAGCCGCACCATCACCAGGAGCAGCTCCTTGAGTGATTTGTACCCCAGCAATTTTACCCGCCACCAGTTCTTGAGGAGAGTTGATGGCCCCTTGGTTAAAGGACTCTGCATTGACTGATTGGACAGAACCAGTAGCGTCTTCTTTTCTGACTGTTCCGTAGCCAATGATGATAACCTCATCAGTATTGAGTATTTCAGACTCAAGGACAACATTGATGACATTTTCAGTACCAATAGTAACTACCTGAGGAGTGTATCCAATGTAGCTAAATCGTATTTGCTCCGCTCCCGCAGGTAGCGCTAACCTATAAGTCCCATCAGCACCGGATGCTGCACCTACAGATTGATTGACAACTAATACCGTGACGCCCAATAAGGCTTCACCCGTGCTAGCATCAGTAATAGTTCCTGTGATGGTTCTCTGGGCTAGCAGTAAGCCTGGGGCTAACACTAGTAAGAGAGTCCACAGGAGATAATTAGCAGTTTGTTTCATGAAATAGTCCGATTTAATCAAAAAAGTGATAGTAGATAGAGAGACCTGCTGTTTGACATGCAGATTTCTTTATACTTAAATGTACAAATGGCTATTTGCAATCCTAAAGATGCTCAACAGGACTTAGTACCATCTGATAAATCGGAACTTTTCAAATACAAAAACGGCCGTTTTCTGGATTTAAAACCAAAAAGCGCCCCATAGCAAAAAGCTATGGGGCGCTCAAATATTTTTAGCGTTTTATCGACGAGTACTACCACTGGCAGCAGCTGGGCCTTCATTGTTGATATGGAAAGGATCTTTTTCGACCTCCACTTTCAAACGCAATACGATAGTAGGATTGTCAGGATCGATAGAACGAACCGTGATCGATTTGTTCTGGATGCCTTGACGACCACGAGAGTTGAAAGTCGCAACAATTTCGGAGCTTTCACCCGCTTTGATAATTTTATCTTTAGGAGCTGTAGCAGTACAGCCACAAGATGCTTTTACAGAGGCAATCTCTAAGTCAGATTGACCAGAGTTAGTGAATAGAAACTTAATTTCAACCAATTCGCCTTCAAGCACTTTACCAGCATCATAAGTGGTATTGCTAAAATTTATGTTAGGCATAGCCGCCAATTCTTCCGCAGTGAAGACTTTCTCTACCGTTCCACTCAAATTGATTGGCTTATCTGCCTGATTGGCATCATCAGTATGTAAGGTGATGACATTGGTGAATGAGCCATTACTCATAAAACGTCCGCCATGAGCAGTAACTGTGAAGGTACTTTTTTGTCCAGGAATCAAGGTTTGATCAGCAAACTCAACATCATACATCATTTCTGCTTCAGCTTTAGCAAAAGTGATCGGCTGAGGTCCGATATTGGCTACCATAAACTCGATCTTGTTTTCGCCTGTTGACTCAAGCGTACCGATGTTGTGGTTGACCTTGTCGAACGCTAGGTTGCCTAGTTTGTTAGGATAAGCAGCGTAAGGATCTTCTACAGCATCGACTTTGCCCTTGATATACAATACGATGGGGCGTTCGACGGAGTCGTAAGTAACTGTAATCGTCTTGTTGAAAGGCCCGACTCGCTGGCTATTGTACTTAACATTGATGGTACCGGCTGCTCCTGGTGCAACTTCATCTTTGGTATAAGAAGGAGTCGTACAACCACAAGAAGCCTTCACACGGCTCAAAATGATCGGCTGGTCCGAAGTATTGGTAAATTGAAAGGTGTACTCACAAGGAGCTCCTTTTTCCAGCACTCCAAAATCATGGGTTGTTTTTTCAAACTTGATCTTGCTTGCTTCTTGAGCAAACATAGGCGCACTCAACAAGAGCGCTAAGGTGAGGGAGAAGTATAAACGCAATTTCATTTTCTAGCGATTTTATGAACTACAAATATAGTTAAAGGGCCTGAAAATCCCTACGCACTTTGTTATTTCTCTAAGGTGATAGAGGTTTTGGTATTAATAATCATTGGAATAGTCGTCCCTTGCAGGCTCATTTCTCCAATTGCCTCCATTTCATAATCGGCGGATTTAAGCAAGCCCGTTTTGACATCAATGATATATTCACCCGCAATCGTGCCTCCCATACCGACATCTAATTGAGCGCCGCCCATATCCATTGTCGCATTATCATCAGTTTCTAGCTCACCCTCAATTTTGATAGTAGCAGTACTGCTATTGATAGCCATTGCCTCAAAATCGGTATAGGTATTCATGACCATAACGCTTTTTATATTATTCTCCTCATGCCATTTATCGCCCACTGAGATCGCTTTTGCCGGTAGATTGATAATCAATTGACGCATGGATGCTTTCAGAGTTTCGCCATTCATGGTTTGGGTGAGTCCTTGCTGCATTTGTCGGGTAGCCATACTGACGTTTAGCTTTTCCAAATCCACCATCATTTCCTCCACTAGTTTTTCAGCACCGCGTATTTCGAGGATATTGGCTTTACGATCCAAGCTCATTTCGAAGCTTTTGTTCAGCTGAGCCGCAACCGCTGATTCCAAAGGCTTTAGGTCTTCATGAGGCTTTTGAGAGTCATAACTACTAGAAAGCTGCTCCATACCCGGTACTGCTTGCGAGAAGAGCATACGATAATAAGTAACCTTTAGATCATATTTTTCAGGTCCAACATTGAGTACTTCATAGGCATAGCCAGTACCGATTTCCTGATTGATTCTTTGCTCTCGGCCTTGGATGGTTTGGATGATAGTTTGCTCATTCATCACCCATTGTTTGAATTTTTGACCTTTCTTAAGGCGTAACTCCAAATTGATGGCCTGATCAGTTGGGGTAAAAGCGGTGGTGAGTATAGCGAGACATAAAAGACTGAGAATAGTGATTCGGGAGAGGAAGTGTTTCATTGATATTAATTGATTCTATATTCGGAGAGTAGAGATTGTATTTCCTGTTTTATGTGAACGGAATCGTACAAAAAACGTTTTTGATACCAATAAATGATACCAAATAAGCCTGACGTCAGTATCAAAAACGCGCTCAGTGCGATCACTCCTTCTGCTGTCCAAACGCTTTCATCTATAATAATCTCATAGACCCCTAATCCCAATAAGGGGACAACAGCAATCAAACCAACGACATAAGTATTAAAACGATGCCATTGTAATTGCTTTAAGCTTTGGGTTAGATAGGCCTTCAAATCATCATCTTGGGCCGGCAGCTTTTTGGTAACATAGTATCGCAATATTTGAAAAAGGGCCGTTCCGCCGGCGGAAAATGTCATCACAATCGATAAGGAATTCGCACTGTATAGCCAACCCCATAAACCCAATAGCGCCAAAACACCCATCACAATTCCATAAGCTAAAATTGCCGTTGGATTATGATCTTGTTCAAAAGCCTTGATCTGATCCCCAAACGCTCGTTTCAAACTCCCTGCTTTGAGCGGAGGAGCAATAGCCTCGGTGGCCTGATTTTGCCACTCATCTTTCAATTCATCCAAGTTCATGGCCTGTTCTTTGACTTAATTTTTGACTGATTTTCTTTTTGATTCGGCTGAGTTTCGCCCCAACATTGGTTTCGCTTAGTCCTGTAACCTGCGCAATTTCTTGATAGCTCAGTTCTTCTAGATAAAGCAGGATTACGGTCTGATCTAGTTTTTTGAGCTCCTTGATTGCCCCCATCAAGTGATTGATTCGGTCTTGATTTTCGAGGATTTTCGCAGGGTTTTCGATGGTCGAGAGCAACTTTTCTTTGTCATCAAGGCCCTGCCAACGATCCTTTTTTTGTTTACGGAGATAGGCGAGCGCTGTATTGATAGCGATCCGATAGAGCCAAGTATTGAGCTTTGCATCTCCTCGGTAGCGCTCTCGCGAACGCCAAATTTGAAATACGATCTCCTGCATCAGATCTTTTTGATCTTCTCCATCACGGCAGTAAAACCGGCAAATTCTTTCCAGTCGAGCCTGATTTGTATTTATCAGCGAGAGATACTCAGCTTCTTTCATTGATCAGCTTTTAGTCCTTAGTGTCGCAAGTCCCAACAGTCTTACACTTTTTCAGTTATTTTTTAAGCCAAGCCTAATTTAGAATACTTACATATTAGGCTAGCATTATGTATTTTTGCAAAACCAAATTGATCAAATAAGAGAATATGGCTTTATCGATTGCCGAAGCGGCGCAGGAGTTAGTAGAAGAGTTTAGCATGTTCGATGATTGGATGGATAAATACCAATACCTCATCGATATGGGCCAAGATTTAG
>JBGCFA010000090.1:0-42226 GCA_045106675.1 Bacteroidia bacterium | reverse complement strand
CAAGCATTACGCCAAAAAGCTGGTTAGTGGAGAGGCAGATCAGGACGCGCTCGATCAAAAAAATGCAGAAGATATATACGAGAGTCTGAGCGAGATGAAGGGTAGTGCCCTCAAAGTCGCGCAAATGCTCAGTATGGATAAGGGCGCATTGCCGCCAGCATTTGCCAATCAGTTTTCGCAAGCACAGCATAAGGCACCGCCGCTTTCGGGCCCGCTGATCGTCAAGACTTTTCGCAAGTATTTTGGCAAATCCCCGAGCGAGCTTTATGATAAGTTTGAGATAGAAGCGGCTCATGCAGCCTCTATCGGCCAAGTGCATCGTGCCTCTAAGGATGACAAAACCCTTGCGGTGAAGATCCAATATCCGGGCGTAGGGGATAGCGTATTGTCGGACCTCAAGCTCGTGCGACCCATCGCGCGTCGTATGTTTGGCTGGAAGGACTCCGAAATCGAAATCTATTTTGAAGAAGTACAAGCTCGCCTCGTAGAAGAAACCGATTATGAGCTGGAGCTGGAGCGTTCGCAATTTATTTCTGAGAAAGCGGCCCATATCCCTAATCTGGTATTTTCAACTTATTATCCTGAATTATCCTGTGATCGCATCATCTCGATGGATTGGATGGAAGGGGAGCATATGGACGAATTTTTAGAGAGCAATCCATCTCAAGCGATTCGCGACTCTATCGGGCAGGCCCTTTGGGACTTTTACAACTATCAAGTACACGAGCTGAAGATCATGCATGCAGATGCACATCCTGGCAATTTTCTGTTCAGACAGGACGGTTCCGTAGGAATCTTGGATTTTGGTTGCGTAAAAGAAATATCGGAAAGCTTCTATCAGAGTTATTTTAGATTGCTCAATCCACGCGTGCTTGAAAACGACGAAGCGTTCCTCGAAGGGGCCAAAGCCGCACAGATCATCCTAGAGACAGATACACCAGCTGAGATCGCCACCTATAGCGAAATCTTCAAGGAGGCGCTGCAAATGGTTACTAAGCCCTTCCACGCCGATAACTTTGACTTTGGGGATGAAGAGTTTTTTGCTACGATCTATGCTTTTGGTGATCGTATGGGTCGCAATCCCGCCATGCGGAACTCTGCGCCTCGGGGTGACAAAGATGGCCTATACATGAATAGGGCCTATTTTGGACTCTTTTCCATCCTCAATAAACTCAAGGCCCAAGTAGAGACCAAGCGATACATGCCGGCTTTTGATTAGGGCTGCTTCGCAGAACGTTAGAGATCATTTTTAACGCTGACAGGGTCTGGGACCCTGTCAGCGTTTTTTACGGATAAGCGTTCCGCGAAGCGGGCTTAATCAATATAGTAAAAGCGCAAAATCTTGCGCCTCAACAAAAAAAGGCTCCCGGCCAAAGGTGGGAGGCCGGGAGTACAATAGAAGGGAGGATAGAGAAAAGTTGGATCTTTTATAGGATCAGCATCACTTTGCCGCGTTGGCTTATCTGACGTCCATTAGGAGTCTGATAGCTAATGATCCAGACGTAAGCGCCCTCAGGGGCAATCTCACCATCGTAGGAACCATCCCAGCTATGATCAGCTTGATCGACTTCCAGGATCAGTTTGGAGGCGCTATCATAGATACGCATCGAAAACTGCTCTGGCTCACATTTATATTGAAGTTGAAAATAATCGTTAACGCCGTCGCCATTAGGAGAAATGGCGGAAGGAATATATGATATACAGAGGGGTTGTTCCACCTTAGTGGTAGCAACAGGAGTCGAAATCGTTAAAAAAGGAGAACAAAGTAAAAACCAAAGGAAAAGACCTATTAACTGCTTCATTTGTGGCATCAAAAAAGAACGTTTGAAACTAGTGTAATTGTAAGGGGTAACGAATAATTACACTACAAGAATACGGAAGCAAACAGGGGAAATCTAGGCTTTTGTGCTGAATGGCAGAAATAGCTGTTTGAATGAACCCTATATGAAGACTATACGGGTATCCGTAGCTCTACTTGGGTGCCGAGGACCTTGCCATCCGCATCTTTCCGCTCACTAAAACTGAGCCGAGCTTGGGGTGAATAATGATGCAGTCGAGATCGCGTAATCTCCACCCCACGCGATGTATAGGTTGATTTTGAATCAATTTCCGAGGAAAACACACCGGGGCCATTATCATCAATACGTATCCGTAAAGTATCCTCATCTAGCATTTTAAGTTGGACGTGGACCCAGCCCTTTTCGTGGCTCGGTGCGATGCCATGCCAGATAGCATTCTCAACAAATGGTTGCATTAGCATAGAGGGAATCATGATTTCTTCCGCATCGATATTAGGCTCCACTTCTAGTTCGTAAGACATCTTGTCTCCGAAGCGCAATTGTTCCAAGTCGAGGTATATCTTAAGTCGATTCAATTCATCATCTAGCGAAGTGCGGGGCTGTTGCACTACTTCCATATTGAGCCGTATCAATTGAGCAAAGCGCGCGAGATACTCATTGCCATCGGCAGTATCATGTTGATTGAAATAATGCTGAATGGAATTGAGGGTATTGAAGATGAAGTGAGGATTCATCATCGCTCCAAGGGCTTGTTGCTCCAGCTCAGTAAGTTTTTGCTGGAGGTAGCGTTTTTCCTTTTCGCGTTTTTTCACATTAATGATTCTACGCCAAGCAAGAAACCCAATGAGGAGTACTGAAAAGATACTGACCAACGCATATACCCATGGGCTCTTCCAGAAAGGGGGAGCGATAGTAAAGTAGATAACTTCAGGCTCAGACCAATTAAGACCATCATTACTTGCTTTGAGCTTGAGGGTATAATCACCATCCGCCAGAGCGGCGAACTGGAGTTCTTTACTCCGTATTTCTTGCCAAGCTTGCTCATTGATTTGGTAAGCTACTTCTAGGGCAGCAGGCTCGTTGTATTCGAGACTACTAAAGCGAAAACTAAGATGATTATTGTTTGAGGGGATGGTAAGTGCTTGCGGAAAAAGATAAGTAGAGTCTTCTGTGATAAGTTCTGTAACAAAAGTAGCAGGGACTTCATTGAAGTTGGATCCAACATCTTCAGTGTTGACCATAAACAAGCCCTGAGATGTACCGACCCAAAGTCTATTTGATTCGTCATCAAAAAGGATGCAATTGATCAAGAGTGATTTCAAAAACTTAGCCATAGGGGTCAATTTTTGTAATTCTAGATCAAATAGATATAAACCCTCTTGAGTCCCAACCCATAACCTTTGCTCTTGATCAAAAACTAAACTCGTGGCAGAAATACTACCATACATCAATTTGATAATACTATCGCCTGCAGAAGGAGCCCAATATAATCCCTTAGAACTGGCACAAATAATACCGCCTTCAGGATGTCGCACTAAATCCCTGCTATCATAAGGCAAAATAGGCTGCATCGACAAGTCGCCTATAAAACGCCAGCGGTATAGTCCCTTATTTTGAGCCACCCAAATAGAACTATCAGGATTGATCAAGCTTTTGTTAGCATAAAAGGTGCGCCAAGGCAGGCTCTCCGAGTATAGATAAGTCTTGTCTAATTGGAGATCTCCATCAGATTGAATATACCAAGTTCTGATCGGGCCTTTAGCAGTATCATAAACTTCAGAATTCCCGCCAAACCAAACTAAAAGTCTATTCTCATCTAAATAATTAGTGTGAGAGCTGGCAATGGCAAATAGGTCGGGTCGAAGCTGAGTAGTAACATTTGTAAAGCCAGAAGTACTATCCGGAAAAATGCTGACATAAGTTCTTTCTTTGCCTTTATTGAAACTCTGGATTTGCCCTTGAAGCGATGGCGAAAGTAAAGGTGTTTGCATTCCTTTCTCTGAGATTTCGTATATCTGATGGCCTGCGCCAATCCAAAGCAGTCCTTCATTGGACAACTCCAATGCACTTATACTCATATCTCTAGATAAAACATCTAATTTTCCAATTAGAGGCTCGCTTACTCTAAACACACCACTATTAGTCGTAGCAAACCATAAAGCATGATTCTTATCTTCAAAAATGTAATTAGCAAACTCATTTTGTAGACCAATCTTGTCTCCCATAAACTGGATTTCACCATCAGGAAAACGCACAAAAATCCCGCCCCCCATCACACTGATCCAAAGTCTCTCCTCACTATCTTGCAACAAAAAATGAATATTTTTTGCTTGCCAGCCAGGATGCGAAATCGCCAATTTCAGTTCATTTTTTTCGACTAAGTAGATCGTTCCATTTCCACCAAGCCAATATGAATCAGCATCTCGCGCACCATAGCATTTAAGATCAACCATGTCCAAGGTATCCATCACGATACTAGATTTATCTCCCTCGACACTGTATAAGCCAAAGGTATTTATGAAGTTGATTTGCGATTTTGGAGTCGCAAACAACCTTGTCCTGATGGTCGTTGTCCGGACAGTATCATCATTGAGATCGGGGTACAACTCTCTAAACCAATCAATGAAATGCAATAGCTGTACAGAATCGCTCTGCCATTTATAGATCACCTTAGCCAAGGATGATAATAAATATTCATCAGTTTCTATTAAGTCAGAACCAACTGACATCGAGATCGTTTTTTTGATATAGGAATCCGCCGAACCAAGCTGCACATTGACCAAACCTTTTTTATAGATCCCAGTCCAAAAACCACCTGTTTTAGCGGATTGCAATAAAGTTATGGATCCTTCGAAGACGCTATCCACACGTCGCATATCATAAAACTCATCCCCATCAAAGCGGAAGAGGCCATTATCAGTCCCAAACCACATAAAGCCTAGGCTATCTTGATACACACAAAATACTTGGTTATGCCCGAGGCCATCTTCGGTAGTGTATTGGTCGACTTGAAACTGTTGCGCCTCAGCGAACCTTACCCCCAAGATTACCCATACCAACAATAAATACTTCATGAAGGTGTCCTAAGAGGCTTGCACCAAGCGTAAAAACTCTGGCAAGCGGCGGCGAGAAATAGGAAGTTTAGTTTGATCCGTCAATTCGACTGCCCCACCATCTTCTTTGCTAAAACTCTTGAGAAATCCAAGATTGATAATGTGGGAGCGATGAATGCGGCAAAAATGATTATTGTCCAAAATCCCCTCAAAGTGCTTCAAGGTCTTGGCTACTACCAAGGATTTGTCCTCATGGACATGAACATGCGTATAATTGTCATCCGCTTCAATCCGCAAAATATACTTGATGGGAACCATTTTGAAACCATTACTCATCGGTAAGGTGAGGGTTTGCGGTAGCTGGCGACTAGAAAGATCTTTGATCAAAGCATCCACAGAAGCACGATAAGATTCCTCTAATTGAGGTTCTACTTCCTTATAGCCATGCAAAACTGTCAATTTCTTTATGGCTCCTTTGAGTTCTTGAACACTGACTGGTTTGAGTAGGTAATCCGCTGCACTAGCTTTGACCGCTTTGATCCCGTAGGCATCATGAGCAGTAACAAAGACTACCGAGAAATTTCTTTCATCAAGGGATTCCAATAAAGAAAAACCATCCTCTTGCGGCATTTGAATATCTAGAAAGACGACTTCTGGCTGCAGTTCAACTAACAATTGCCTAGCCTGCTCCGCGGATTCAGCTTTTCCAAGAAGTAAGACTTCTGGACAATAATTTTTGAGTAAGAGCGCAAGATTTTCTCTCCCGTGGTATTCGTCATCCACAATTATAGCCCGCAGTTTCATGTCAGCCCTTTTTATTCAGTATCTGTTTCAATTTCGCCAAAAGTCCTCGTCCATGCAAAAAGGACTTTCGTACCTTTATGCTATGAAAATCTCCAACTGGGGGAACTACCCAATTGTCGATGCTGAAGTACAGAGTACCTTCAGACTTAAAGATGGTCGCTTAGAAGGTATACCTAGAGGGATGGGGAGATGTTACGGAGATGCCGCACTTTCTTCACATATCCTCTCTACTCCCAAAGGCAATCGGCTCTTATCCTTTGACAAAAAGCAAGGCATACTGACCGCAGAGGCGGGCTTGAGTATCGCAGACCTACTGCCGATCATCGTTCCTACGGGCTGGTTTTTGCCCGTTACTCCTGGGACTAAATTTGTCTCACTTGGGGGAGCAGTAGCCGCAGATGTGCATGGCAAAAACCACCATAGCGAGGGTTCCATTGGGTCCTACCTTGTGGCTTTCACTTTGCTTTCACCCGCTGGGGAACGCTTGGTTTGCACGCCCTTGGCGAACGCAGAAATTTTTAATGCGACCATCGGAGGTATGGGACTGACCGGTCTGATTTTGGACGTTAGCTTACAGCTAAAACCGATAGAGACCAGTGCCATCACCCAAGACAGCTACAAAGCGCGAAACCTCACAGAACTCCTTGCCCTACTAGATCAATATGAACCCTCCACCTATAATGTAGCGTGGATTGATTGTCTCAGCAAAGGCAGCAATGAAGGACGGGCGCTATTGATGGTAGGGGAGCATGCTGCACCAGACCAATTGACAGGCAAAGTATGGCAAGACAATCCACTGATCGTACCACAAAAGGGCCGCATTTCCGTTCCTATAGCGTTGCCTAGCTTTACACTCAATAAATTCACGATTGGGGCATTCAATACGCTATACTATCATAAACAGAGACGCTCCCACCGTCATAGTCTGACGGATTATGACACCTTCTTTTATCCTTTAGATTTTATCCATCATTGGAACCGTATCTATGGCAAACGGGGTTTTACGCAGTACCAATTAGTCGTTCCGCGAGCAGCGGGTAAAGAAGGACTCCTCAAGATCTTACAAAAAGTACGAGCCGCTGGTTTTGGTTCTTTTCTCGCAGTTTTAAAGCTATTGGGGCCAGCATCGCAAGGGATGCTTTCGTTCCCGATGGAGGGATATACCTTGACTCTGGACTTTCCTATCAGCAAGCGATTATTTCCTTTCCTCAACGAATTAGACGCAATTGTACTTGACTACGGCGGCAGAATCTACCTAGCCAAAGACGCTCGGCTGCCTGCTGACACCTTCCGTAAGATGTATCCTCGATGGGAAGAGTTTGCCAGCATCAGACAACAGATCGACCCCGAAGGCAAGATGCACTCGCTCCAGTCGGAGAGATTGGAAATTTGAGTAGGTTCGGCTTGCAAGCCGAACGAAAAACCCAACCCACCAATCGAATTTATTTGATGATGATCATCTCTTCCTTCACGGGAAGCCAGCGGTTTTCGTTGTTGAGAGCAGTACTGAAAATACGTCCTGCGGGCTGAGTGCCTTGGCTTTTGTAGCGAATCATATCGCTCCCACCACCAACACTGATTTTGGGCCTGCTACTATCTGCTTGACGATAAACTCTAAGGTCGTCAAACTGGACTTGGCTATTGCCGCTGCGGAAAGAAAAATGCTTACCTGTCTTGATCGGGCTTGGGTCCGTCCAACTCAATACCAATTGATTGTTGAGGAAGACTTGTACTAGACCCGTTTTCGGAGCGTAGAGCAGCTTACAATCATACCAATTACCGGGATTGAGGGATATGATTTCCGTGGCAGCTTGGCTAAACACGTCATTACGCACCTCGTATATCTCAACTTTATCTTGCACAGCATTGTAGTTTCGAAACCAAACGAAGTAGGAGTCCCCACGATTTTCTTTGCGCGCATCGCTAGCAAAAAAGTGCATCCCAAAACGTTGGTTATCCCCCCGACTGACCAAACGAGTTCGCCAATGATAGAGATAGGTTTCGTTTGCTGTCTGCTTGAGCGAGGCATAAATGTTGCCATTGCCTTCATTTTGGTCACTCTGTTCCAGAACGCCATCATTAAACTTCCAGCTTCCTTTGGCCAAGGTCCAACGAGCATTGATGCGATTGCCATCAAATTCGTCTAGTAAAAAGCCCGTATCATCATTTGCACCCCAACTTTTGCCATCAAAGTCTCCGACCAAATAAAAGGCTTTCGCGTTGGAGGTATTTTGCAGCGTATAATCAAAATCTTTGCTAAAACTCAATACAGAACCGCTTTCGTCTGGCGGAGTAGTATTACCCGTACCGGGATTAGCGGCGACTGTCCCCCCCATCTGAGCGGAGGCTTGACCGAGTTTAGACCATCTGATATTACGATCCACGATTAAGGAATTCGCGATAAAACCACCATTGGCTTCAAGGTCTCCTCGACTACCAACACTCACTCTAACGCTACTACTCGCACGCTTTTTATAGACCGTTATATTGTCATACTCTACGATACAATTACCGCTGCGCAGTGAAATCCCTTCCCCTTTGCTCAAAGGATAAGGGTCAACCCAAGAAACCGTAAAACGATTGTTGAGGTAAACTTCGATTCGTCCTTTTTGAGGATTATAGATCGTTTTGAAGTCGTAGACCTTGCCTGTTTCTAGCTTGACAGACTTTTGGACCTTACGATCAAATTGATTTTTGTAGGTTTTGTAAATCTCGATATAGTCGCTTGATCCTCCGTCTCGAATCCAGATAAAGTAGGAGTTGCCTCTATTAGCATCGCTGGGAGCACTAGCAAAGAAGTGAATACCATGTCGCAGGTTGCCCGTATTACCAGTCATCCGAGATTGCCAATGATACAGATAGGTTTCGTTGCTTCTTTGGGTGAGGCTCGCATACACATTGGTATTGCCCAGTGAAGTATTGCTTTGACGCAGATGACCATTTTCAGCCTTCCAAGTACCCGCTTTTGAGGTCCAACGTTTACTCAATCCAGTATCAAAATTATCATAAAAGAAGCCGTTTTCAGTTTGGGACAGATAGCCTTCAGGCGTAGCCTGTGCCAAATTGTAAAAGCGCGCGACTATACCACGTCCGCCGCGATCCTTGTCATCAAAACGTAGATCAAAGGACGCATTGTATTTATTTTTGAGCTGCGGGCTGGTAATCGGAGCAGAAGACGCATACGTTAAGCTAGCGTCAAAAGTCCCATCAAAAACGGGCGGTGGCAGCTCTGTACCAGTATTACCGGTATTAGTATTGCTTCCGTTATTGTTGCCTGTATTGGTGTTGGTGTTATTACCGCTATTGCCACCGACATTGCCATTGTCTACGACAGCTCCTCCGATGGATTTCCAAGCAGCCGTCCAGCCGGGTCCGTTGGTACGATTGTCAGCACGAAAACGTAGAGTCAAACCATTGCCACGAGAAGTAAATGCGCGATTGAGCGGTAGGTTTTTCCCATCATAGCTTCCTAATTTTCGGCCTGTCGTATCCTGTCCGTCAAAAATTTCTAAAATATCATGCTCTGCTTCAGTCTCAAAGGACGAGAACTTCAGCTCTACTCGACCACCATTAGCTGGTTTGATCGTGTATTGCCATGATTCATTATTGCCATAACCAGCAAGCGTACTACCAGAATCATAAAAGCGGCCACTATTCGCATTGGTCGTATAGGCCTTGGGATTATTGTCGCGTGCGATATTGGGCGTTACAAAGCTTTCTCCGCTAATCGCGGAACTATCGCCCTTACATACTGCTTGGATTTGCCATTGGTAGAGACCATTGGCCCCTAAGCCAGTAAGGGTGATGGAAGACTCATTAGTAATATACCTCCCCACTCTACTGCCGAGTTGGCGACGTACCGTGACCACATAGTTATCAGCATCCGAAACTGGATTCCAACTAAGCGTCGAAAACATCGGACTGATATTACTCGCGAGCAAGCTGTTGGGCAAGGCACAGGCAGCATCTTCTCTCGTCGAACTATAGCTAATATGCCAGCCCGCTTTGTTGATCTGACAATCTGAACGGAATTCAATGAAAGCAGCGCCTGACTTGGCTACGATGGTTCCAGGATTGATATCACCGGTAAAGCGACCGAGGTAACGGCCATTGATATCCGTTCCATCGTATATCTCCAAATAGTCATAAGGCTTATCCTTAGTCCCTTCCAGATCAATCATCTTGAAAGTCAAAGTGAGAGAAGTCGCTTTTTTGGGCTGGATGAGCCAAGTCTTACGGGCCTGATCTGGATAATTTTTGTCCTTGCCTCCATCGTCGTAAAACTCACCTTTACGATCAGCTAATACCACTGGAGCAGGTTCTGGATTGATCAGACGGTAGAATCTATCCCAATCCCAATAAGGCCCCGGATCAATATGGTCATTGCCGCGAAAGTGCTGGTGCCCTTTGATTTTGTAACAGAGATTACCTAGTGCTCGCACGCCATTGGTAGGAGGGCCACCAAATGTTTGCAGGGGATTAATATTGTGTCGTTTGCAAATATTGCGGACGAGTTCAGCAGAGCTTTCATACATCTCATTGGTGTACCAAGATGCTCCATCGTCAATAAAGCCCTCGTGCTCAATTCCGATAGCCTCAGCATTGTCCGTGCGAACGTGAAAACCTTTGTCTTTTTCACAAACCATTTGTGTGATTTGCCCATCAGAACCTCGGATGATATAGTGAGCCGATACTCTAGCGCGAGAGTTGCGAAACCACGAAATCGCACTGGAATAAGAACCTTGGATAGTATGGATAGTTACATACTTCACTTCTTTACCGCCTCTACCTGAGCTATAATTATTGGTATGAGCAGGACTCCAAATTCCTCCAGGAAAATCCGTTACATTATTGGTAGCGGTACATCCGGCCGCACGATTGTTGACGCTGCCGCCATTGTCAGAAGTAATACCTCTGGTAGAGACAGTTACTCGTTTTGCGCTCAGCACCCGATAAGTTTCTCGACCAAATATCTGCTCATAGTTCAATACCTGACGACTACGATGCCGAGTATTGATATGAGGTCGCTGCATCTCAGTCAAAATCGAATAAAACTGCTGATCTGTCGCATAGCGATTGATCGTACTATTGTCTTGAGGGATCTCACTCAAATCTGCAATGATCGGTTCGTGTGAACCGATAGAGCGAGTGGTCATCCGTTTGTTTTGCTGTAGTTTGGCGTAAGCTTCAGCATAAGCCAGGATACATGCGCGCGGAGACGCGATAATTTCCTGTTCGCTGAAAGACGAAAGAGAAGCTATTTTACCAAGGCTATTGTTGAAATAGCCTTTCCCGTCTTTGACCAAGCCCATCACCCCATAGAAGTTGGGCAGTTCTTGGCAACTCTCGCGTGGCACAAGATGCTGCATTCGGGTATTAGTAAAAGCGACAGCTTCTAGTAGCCCTTCGGGAACGCTTGGGTAAGTACGATAGGCTTCGTCAAAATACGCCGCATAGCGATTGCCGACTACTTGAGCTGAAAGGCTCAGCATACTAAAGAGTAATATGCCAAAAAATGCAAAGAGACGGGAGCTTGAGTTCTGCATAGGTTAATCGTTTCCTCCTGATAAGGCTTGAATTTACGCCAATGTTATTAAAAATGTATTGCTTCCTTCATTTTACATGTGGTTCGAACAATAAGGTTTTAAATATTTTGAAACTTTCAATATATTGTGAAGTATAATATATTGAAGAATTTATAGCCGGTTCTGATCGAATTCAGCGTAAGTTCGTGCCTCAAACATTGATGAGACTGTTGTATGGATCCTGCCGTTGATATAAAGAAGCGTACCGAATTTTTTATCCGTGATTTACATGCCCGTGAAATCATGCGACTAGGCTGGTATCGTCAGTTTGGCATCGACGAAGAAAAGCTGCGCAGTCTCCGAGAACGTAAAGCCCATCATACTGCATTTTTACGCGATTTGTTGCGTAAACGAGGCGTTAGTCCTGCTTGGTATGCGCGCTTCTTCTACATCGGGGGGCACATTTTTGGGTTTTTCTCAGCTTTCTTCCCCAAAAAATTCATGGACCGCATAGAAAGAACGCTTGAGTTTTGGATTTTAATGCGTTATAAGAAATATCTCCAAGAGATGACCTTAGACGCTACCCTCCGCTCCATGGTCGAATCGCTACAACTCCAACGCCTCACTCACAATGAGCCGGGACCAGATGTGCTTAGCCTGCTCGAAAACTTCATCAAGGAACAAGAAAAGGTACTCAAACTAAGATAAGGTACTTTTTTCGATAAATAGAATATTAGTAACGCTGACAAGGCCTAGGATCTTGTCAGCGTTTTTTTATGGCCAAGCGTTCCGCGAAGCGGGCTGGAAAAATGTTGAGGTGCAAAATCTTGCGCCTCAACAACAAGAAATGCCCTAAATTCGGCTTGCAATCCGAACCAAATATATGTTTACCCCCAAAAAATAAGCCGTTCCGCAAAGCGAAACGGCTGTTCTACTATCCCCCCTTTTGGTTTAGTAGATTACCACCTTTTGAGGTGGGTTGTGGGAGTTTTCGGTTTCAACACGTACGAGATAAGTACCAGGCTGCAAGTTTGCCACTTCAAGCGTCCATTCATAAAGGTCGCTTTGGGTACTCGGTACTGAGATCAACCGACCACTCAGGTCAAGTATTTCTATGCGAGTTATTTCTTTTTCGGTAGAGCTGATATGCAACTGATCCGAAGCTGGATTAGGATATAAGCTGTAGCGGAAGCTATTAGGCTCCACTTTGAGACGTAATATTTCAGAGTATCCGTACTGACCGTCAAAGTCAACTTGCTTGAGGCGATAGTAATTGTCGCCATTGACTGGGCTATGATCGACATATTGGTAGTCAACTGTTTCATTGGTGCTACCGTTGCCTGCAAGGCTAGCTAGGGTCGTAAAGTGCTCACCGTCGGTGGAACGCTCAATTTCGAAATGATCATTATTAAGCTCAGAAGCAGTAGTCCAATTCAACACTACAGTCTCACCACTCAAGCGGCCATCAAAACCTACCCACTCGACAGGGAAGTTGTCAGGATCAGTATAGCTATCAATCAAACAAGGATTGAAGTTGAGGGAAAACATCCGCTCATTTGCACTAGAAGGACCATTATCAGAAGGGTCGATGATCACACGTGCTCTGTATAAAAAGCTAGAGCGATTGAAATATTCTGCCGTAATCATATGCTCGGTGGCACTTACTGTGATACCGGGCTGATTGTCAGTATTTCGAGCGTCAAACTGTACGATGCCTCCTCCGGGGAACGCATAGTCAAGTTTTGAATAATTTTCGATCGTATAGGTGTCCATCGTATGGAACGCTACTGACTCACGCAAGCGATAACTATCACCGTCTACGTCTACTGCGGTAGCTTTCCAAGCTGGGATATCAGTAGGGTTATTGGTATTGGCAATCACAAAGCTGATCTGAAAATCCATATAAGCTTCGCCACCTTGACTAGGCTGGTTAAGCACTTTTACTTGTGGTTGGAAGGCACTATCTGTTCCGGTCCATGTCATATCAAGCTCAACCAATGAAGCGTTAACTGCCGCATCAATTTTGATCAAAGCATCTACTCCATTCAAAACTTGAGTATAACGATATACAGCTCCGATTGATTTGTCAGTACCGCTTTCTAATTGATAAGTCGTGAAGCGTAGTTCAGGTCCATAAGAACAAGGCACTTGTTGTGCAATGCTTGACGTGATAGAAAGTACAGGAAGTAAAGCAGCCAGTATCCAGTTTAGTAAAATCTGCTTATTCATAATCAAGAGCGTTTGAGTTTGGGTAAAAATTAGTAGTAAAAACTGATGTTAGATATTTACGATGTTTCCACTATACAAAGGAACGGATTAATACGTCCTTGGGTAGACGAATCGCGCTGAATGGCACAAAATGAGCGATCATCGGATGTTTGGCCTACCTCAACAACCCAAATCGCAAGTAAGAAATCTGCGTATTTTTGAGTAAAACAGTATTTTGAGCATGTAATATTTTATTATTTATCGTAATAATTTACAGATGGAATATCAAACATATGTATAAATTGTCGCTTGAGTACATAGGGCTCATTACTATAGTGAAATAAAAAGGGGTGTTTCGGTTTTGGCGAGATATGCTTACCTTTTCAATGCAAATCCCTTCCTAGCAATCGTCATAGTATTGTATGATAGCATGATCTCGCATATGCACGATCATATAAGGCTATCTCACGACTCATGCGTCAATTCAAGCGCACAGTCTCAGCCACTAATCACTAGACCTATGCTCAATCTCAAAAAGGCTGCTTTTCCCTGCTGCTTCTTGCTTTGCTTGAGCTTTGCACCGTCCCTGCTAGCCCAATACCATCTACCTAGTGTTGACAGCCTACTCAAACGTTTGGAGCATCCAGCCAATGACAGTATCGAATTTATAAGCTTGGTTCTCCTCACCGAGCAGATGCAGTTTCAAAATCCGCGTCAGGGCTTGCGTTATGCAGAGCAGGCACAAGCAATGCCGATTGCTCAAAACGATACGCTACGTATGTTGGAGGTTTTATCTCGCAAAGGGGCTTGCTACTCGAGGCTCGGAGTCTATGATAGTGCGGCTTTGACTCATCGTTATGCTCTGGTTTTGGGTCTAGCCTCTGGCGAACGCCTCCACGCGGCCAACCAATACGCCAATATCAGCAACATCTTTGATGCCCTGGGGGAGTTGGACTCAGCTCTATACTACAATCAACTCGCCTTAACCTTATATACTGAACTCGAACGCCCGATCTACGAGGCGATTGCCTTTAACAATAGTGCCATCATCTACGAACGCAAAGGCAACTATACCAGAGCTATCGAAGAATACCTCAAAGCCCTCGCCATATTTGAAGAGAAAGAGTATATCGCGGGTTCTGCTGCGGTCTATGCCAATCTCGGAGTGATCTACCTCCGCCAACAGTCTTATGAAGAAGCCATCACTCATTGCCAGCATTCTCTACGATTGAAAAGAGAGATCGGAGATACCTATGGGATCGCGATCAACCTCAATACACTAGCAGAGGTCTATCTGTCCCTCGAACAAATCGATTCGGCCATTCATTATAGTCAAGAGTCCTTAGCCATCAATACCCAAATCGAAGACCCTAAAGGTGAAGCCACCAGCCATTCGCAATTAGGCAGAATCTACCTCCAAGACCAGCAGTTCCGCGAAGCGGAAATCCACCTGCTCAAGGGCTATAAGCTATCCCAATCAGTAGGAGATCAAATTTTACAGGGCAATACCGCGATCAAACTGGCCCAAATTCGCCAGCGATCTGGTGATTCCGACCAAGCCTACTCGTATCTAGAAGAGGCATTACAACTCGCAAAAAAAACCGGAGGACGTGAACTATTGAGAGAAGCTTATGCTGCATTTTATCAGTATTATCGGGCAAAAAAAGACTTTCGTGCTTTCGAATACCAAGATCGCTACCAATTGCTCAATGATAGTTTGCGTAATGATTCGATTGTCCAGGCATTTACGCGTAGAGAGATGCAATTTGAGTTTGCCATCGAAAAAAACGATATCGCTCTCGCTCAGGCGCAAAAGGAGCTTGAATTTTCACAGGAACTCAAACGGCAACGATTACTCGGTTGGTTTGCGGTACTTGGGGCAGTGGCATTGGCCGTCATCTTGCTCCTACTTTGGCGGAGTTATCGACTCAAACAAAAAACCAATCAACAGCTCAACGCTCAAAACGAAACAATACAGCAGAGCCTCGAAGAGCGCGAAATTTTACTTAAAGAGATTCACCATCGCGTCAAAAACAATCTACAAATCATCTCTTCCCTCCTAGGTCTGCAATCACGTAGTATTGACGATCCCTCCGCTCTCGAAGCCATCGCCGAAAGCCGTAACCGCGTTCAATCCATGGCCCTCATCCATCAAAATCTCTATCAAGATGAGACATTGGCTGAAATCTCTCTCCCTAATTATATCTCACAACTCAGTCATAGCCTGCTGAAATCTTATCAACTTAGCTCGCAAGAGATCGACCTAAAACAGGATGTAGCGGATATTTCTTTGGATGTAGATCTATTGATTCCATTGGGTCTCATTCTCAATGAGTTAATCAGCAATGCTTTGAAGCACGCCTTCGCCGAACGCCAACATGGGCAGATTGATATCCAAATCCAGCAGTTAGCTGCTCAACTACAAATCCAAGTGACTGACAATGGCGCTGGCTTACCCGATGACTTTGAACGTAAATCTCAGCAATCGCTTGGCTTCAAATTGGTACGTTCCTTTGTCAAAAAGATGAACGGTAGCCTCAAGATCAATACACAGTCGGGCACTCAGATTGCGATGTTGATCCCGTATACATAGCAAAAACGCAGATTTGTCCCATCCTTTTTACCCCTATTTCGGGAACAGGACAGGCTAAATTGGGTTTTATGCAACCCCAACGACTACTATTTCTACTTCTGGCAGTTTTTCCTTATTGGAGCGCTGCCCAAAACATAGCTGATCATTCAGTCCTCAGTCAAGGCACTTGGTACAAACTAGGCATCGTCGAAACAGGGCTTTATAAGCTAGATCATGCTTTTCTCAACTCTATCGGCTTCAATACCGCAGGCATCGATCCTCGCAATATCCAAATTTATGGCAATGGCGGCGGGATGCTCCCTCAAGCAAACAATATTGAAGTACCCGACGATTTGCAGCAAAACGCTATCTATGTCGAAGGCGAAAGCGACGGGAGTTTCAATGAAGGAGACTTTGTGATCTTTTATGCCCAAGGACCTCATAAGTGGAATTATGACATCGCGGCGGATCAGTTTCGCCATCAGTTCAATCTTTACGCTGATACTAACTATTACTATATCACTTTGGGGACTGCCGCCGGCAAACGCATTGTCGAGACGGCTGAGCCGAACGCTCCGGCCACTTATACATTAGCCTCAGCAAAGAGTCTAGCGTTCCGCGAACGCGATATCGAAAATCCAATCCACTCTGGCCGCTACTGGCTAGGCGATAAGTTTGACCTAAACCTAGAGCGAGAATTTGCCCTCTATGTCGGTGATCTGGCGCCCAATGGAGAGATCAAAATGACGATGCAGTTCAATGCTCGTTCTGATGTCAATACTCGTTTTAGTATTTCCAGCGGAAGTAGTCTCTTGGCTGATGTTCCGATCGGGGATGTGGCCTACGACAATTCAGAATCGCGCTACTATGCAACTGAGGATACTACTTTTAGCGTCGATCCCAATCTAGTCGGTACAGATGACTCCCTACGTATCCAAATACAGTTTGACAAAAGTGGGTCCTTGCGATCAGAAGGCTGGCTCGACTGGTTTGAATGGGTTTATGACCGAAGTTTGAATATCAGCGGCGAAGCCTCAAAAGCATTTACCTTAACACAACAAATCGGTCCAGACGAAATTGCAGAAATCAATCTCACTGGCGCAAATACAAGCACTAGACTCTGGGATATTACTGATCCCCTAGATATTCAAGCTATCCCTTACAGTCTATCTGGCAGCAGTCTCAATGCCAAATTGCTGACGGAAACTCCTAAAAACATCTTATCATTCCAAAGTGCTTCATTGGTGCCGGTTTCGGTTGAGTCAGTTGCGAATCAAGACTTACATGGATCACCTTTGGTCGATTACATCATCATTAGCTATCCCGGTTTTACGGCTGAAGCCGAACGCTTAGCTCAATTTCATGAAGATCATTACCAGCGTTCCACGCTAGTGGTGACTCCACAAGAGATCTATGAAGAATTCTCTAGTGGCCGCCCTGACGTAACTGCCTTGCGCAATTTTATCCGCATGTTTTATCGCCGTTCGGGAGGCATATCGCCGGGCTTTGTGTGTCTCTTTGGCGATGGCACTTATAATTATAAAAAGCGAGGAGTCGTCGCAGGTATCGGAGAAATCAACTTTGTACCGACCTATCAAAGCTGCAATTCGTGGGACCCTACGGATTCATATGTAAGCGATGACTTCTTTGTGCTACTCGAAGATAATGAAGGCGTATGGGGAGAAGCTTGTGGCCGTAATGGTGATAATATAATCCAAATCAATACGATTGATATACCGATTGGCCGTATTCCGGTGATTACGATCGAGGAGGCTAGCCAGATGGTGGACAAAATCATCCGTTATGCTACGAATCCTGAAGGTATGGGCTTTGGTGCATGGCGCAATCGAGTGCTATTAGTCGCTGACCATAAACCTGGCGATCGTGATGATCATGTCGAACAAGCCGATGGATATACCAGTCTGATCCAAGCGGCGGCCCCTTGTGTCAATATCGATAAAGTCTATATGGACAATTATCCGATGGTGATCACCGCTGGAAAATCACGTTTCCCAGAGGGACGTGATGCTTTGCTGACCGCTCTCGATCAAGGCAGCCTCATCGTCAATTATACCGGACATGGGGGCGAATTTGCTTGGTCCAACTCTCGGATTTTAGAAAATAGTGATATCGCCAATTTTGCCAATAAGGATAAACTCCCCGCAGTGATCACCGCCACCTGCGAATTTGGCCGCTACGACAATCCCGACCTTCGCTCTGGTGCGGAACTGATGTTGCTCGAACCCGAAGTCGGCGCTATTGCTATGTTTACCACAGTGCGCTTGGTATTCTCGGGTCCCAATGAACGCCTCAACCGCCTTTTTTATGAGCATGTCCTCACTTATGACGCGACCCAAAAACGGATGCCGACACTGGGAGAAGTGATGATGCGCACCAAAAATGAAGCTTTCAAAAGCGGGAGTTTCACCAATCTGAATTCACGCAACTTTACCTTACTGGGCGATCCCGGTTTGATTTTGAATTATCCATCGCTGAAAGCCCGCGTCACTCAGATCAATGATCAGCCTATTCAAACTGCCATCATCGACACCTTACAATCATTGAGCAAAATCAGGGTCAAAGGGATCATCGAAGATGTCAATGGCAATCCGCTCAACGATTATAATGGAAATATGGAAGTAACGGTTTTTGACAAGCCCAGTCGTTTTGTTACCCGGCTTTATCCTTTTACTTTTTATTGGCAAAAAAATCGCCTTTTCAATGGCAAAGCAGTCGTCGAAAATGGCGAATTCTCTTTTGAGTTTGTCGTCCCGATCGATATCGCTTACGATGATGGACTCGGCAAAATCAGCCTCTACTTCAACAATCAGGATATAGATGGCACGGGCTGCTATCAAAATCTATATATCGGAGGGACCGATCCTAATGCGCTTGCCGATAACAAAGGCCCAGAGGTTCAATTGTATATGAATGACAATCATTGGCGGGATGGTGGCCTTACTGGAACAGAGCCTTACTTATATGCTGAGGTCTTTGACGAAAATGGCATCAACACCGCAGGAGTAGGGATTGGGCATGAGATTACGGCGATGCTAGATGGAGAGACTAGTGATTTCTATGTGCTGAACGATTATTATCAAGCAGAGCCCAATAGTTATCAGAGGGGAAGCGTTCGCTACCAGCTAAAAGACCTAACTGAAGGGCCGCATAGGCTCAAAATCCGAGTCTGGGATGTAGCCAACAATTTTGCAGAAGATGAAACTAACTTTATCGTAACCACAGATCCTTTCGCGGCCTTGGATCAAGTGATGAATTACCCTAATCCGTTTGGCGAAGAGCCTACTACTTTTTTGGTGAGCCATAATCTAGATGGCAAAGATGTGCGACTCAAAATCCTTGTTACCAAGCTCAATGGACAAGTCGTCAAAGTATTGGAGGAGGAGTTCTACGCAGTAGGCAATGTCTATAAAGGCGCCACTTGGGATGGCAAAAATGAAAATGGCAGCCCGCTCACCAATGGAATGTATGTTTATCGGGTTTTGCTAGAAGATATGGCGAGTGGAAAGACGGTCGAAGCAGCTAATCGACTGGTTTTGTTGCGCTAGGTGCAGATCATAATCATAGCCACAAATCAAGATCACAAACTTCATATTCCAAAAATCCAGATAGCATCCCATCTTTTTACCCCTCTTTTCGAGGGGTTTTTTCGTTAACTTTGTCACTAAGACTACAAACATTAAGGAGGCTAATCCTGAACTTCCTGTTTGTTTATTTGTTAGACTAATTCGCCATCTGCGATTTCATCTTTCCAAACCCAGCATTATGCGATATAAGCGACTGTTAGTACTACTTTTGACAGCCTGCACTTTTTCGTTGTCTGCCCAAATAGCTGAACACTCTGTCCTCAGCCAAGGTACTTGGTACAAACTCGGTATCGTCAAAACCGGGATGTACAAATTGGATCAGGCATTTCTCAACTCTATCGGGCTCAACACCAGTAGCATCGATCCGCGCAACATTCAGATCTACGGCAATGGTGGCGGTATGCTACCTCAGGCCAATAGTGTCGAAGTACATGACGATCTCGCGCAAAACGCAATCTTCGTCGAAGGCGAAAACGATGGTAGTTTTGGAGGAAGTGATTTCGTCGCCTTTTATGCCGAAGGGCCGCATAAGTGGGATTATAATGCTGCTGGTGATCAATTTCGCCATCAATTCAATCTTTACGCTGATACCAATTACTATTATATCACAGTAGGGTCTACTCCAGGCAAGCGTGTTGAGGAGATGGCTGCGCCGAACGATCCGACCACTTACACTTTGACCTCTGGTAAAGGCCTAGCGTTCCGCGAACGCGATATCGAAAACCCTTTGCACTCTGGCCGCTTTTGGCTGGGCGATAAGTTTGACCTAAACTTGCAACGAGAATTTGCCCTCTATGTCGGCGACCTCGCTAATAATGGCGAGATCAAACTCACGATGCAGTTCAATGCACGCTCCGATGTCAATACCAATTTTAGCGTCTCTAGCGGCAATACTTTGTTGAGCTCTGTCACGCTAAGTGCAGTAGCTTATGATAATTCAGAGTCCCTCTTTTATCGCACCAATCGCACTACTTTCACCGTCAATCCAAGCTTGGCAGGCTCAGATGATTCTTTACGCATCATCGTACAATTTGACAAGCGAGGCTCTATTCGGTCTGAAGGCTGGCTAGACTGGTATGAGTTAGAATATGAAAAAGCTTTAGATGTAGGAGGTCAAGCCGTCAAGTCATTTGCACTTGTCCAACAGATTGGACCGGGTGAGATCGCAGACATAAGTTTGAGCGGTGTCAATAATAGTTATCGTCTTTGGGACATTAGTGATCCCGTCGATATCAAAGCGATTCCTTTTAGTCTCTCCGGCAATACTCTCAACGCGAAATTGCTAACAGAGACACAGAAAAATATTTTGGCTTTCAACAACGCCTCTTTGGTGCCTGTTTCGGTCAAATCAGTCCCTAATCAAGATTTGCATGGCTCGCCTTTGGTCGATTATATCATCATTAGCTATCCGGGTTTTCTGGCTGAAGCCGAACGCCTAGCTCAATTTCACGAAGATCATTACCAGCGTTCCACGATAGTGGTGACTCCACAAGAGATCTATGAAGAATTTTCGAGTGGCCGTCCTGATGTTACCGCCATGCGGAACTTTATCCGGATGTTTTACCGCCGCTCAGGAGGGATGTCTCCGGGTTTTGTCTGCATGTTTGGCGATGGTACCTACAATCACAAAAAGATCAATGTGTTAGCCGATGTTGGCGAAATCAATTTTGTCCCTACCTATCAAAGCTGTAATTCTTGGGACCCTACGGATTCATATGTCAGCGATGACTTCTTTGTGCTACTCGAAGATAATGAAGGCGCTTGGGGAGAAGGTTGTGGCCGCGATGGAGATGATGCTATCGAAATCAATACTATCGATGTACCAATTGGCCGTATCCCGGTCATCAATCTAGAAGAAGCCGCTCAGATGGTCGACAAAGTGATCAACTATGCCACCAACCCCAATGGTGAAGGTTTTGGAAGTTGGCGTAATCGGGTAGTCCTAGTAGCGGATCATAAAGAAGGTGAAGGCAGTACGCACGTCCGTCAAGCGGATGGTTATACCAGTTTTATTCACAGTGCTGATGCCTGTATCAATGTAGACAAGGTCTATATGGACAATTATCCATTGGAGATTACGGCGGGTAAATCACGTTTCCCAGAAGGGCGCGATGCTTTACTCACAGCATTGGATCAAGGTAGCTTAATCGTCAATTATACCGGACACGGTGGTGAATTTGCTTGGTCTAATTCAAGAATATTTGAAAACAGTGATATCGGGAACCTTGACAATAAAAACCGCCTCCCAGTAGTGATTACAGCTACCTGTGAGTTTGGGCGTTATGACAATCCTGATCTACGCTCTGGCGCAGAATTGATGCTATTGGCACCAGAAGCAGGCGCAATTGGTCTATTTACTACGGTGCGTCTGGTTTATTCTTCGCCTAACGAAACGCTGAACCGAAATTTTTATCGCGAAGTCTTCACCTACGACTCAACCCAAAATCGCATGCCGACTATGGGAGAAATTATGATGCGTACCAAAAACGCGACTTTCAAGAGTGGTAGTTTTAGTAATCTTAATTCACGCAATTTCACTTTGATGGGCGATCCGGGCTTGATCCTAAATTATCCCCAGTTAAAAGCGCGCATCACCGAAATCAATAATGAAGCCGTACAAGCGAGTCAGATAGATACTCTTCAGTCTTTAGGTAAAGTCAGTATTCGCGGTATCATCGAAGATGCGAACGGCAATCAGATGACTAACTACAGTGGAGATATGGACGTAACAGTCTTTGATAAGCCTAGTCGATTTGTTACTCGTTTATCGAATTTTAATTTCTTCTGGCAGAAAAATCGCCTCTTCAACGGCAAAGTTACTGTCGAAAATGGAGAGTTCTTTTTTGAGTTTGTCGTGCCGATTGATATCTCTTATGAAAATGGTAACGGCAAGATCAGTCTGTACTTCAACAATGGAGATCAGGACGGTACTGGTTGCTTTAGTGACCTTTATATTGGGGGTACTGACCCTGATGCTGCAGCGGATACCCAGGGTCCTGACGTCAAGTTATATATGAATGACAATCGTTGGCGTGATGGAGGCCTTACCGGGACGGATCCCTATCTATATGCTGAGGTCTATGACGAAAACGGCATCAATACCGCAGGGGTAGGCATCGGGCATGAGATCACCGCGACCATGGATGATGAGTCTGGCGAGCTATATTTGCTGAATGATTACTACCAATCTGATCCCAATAGCTATCAGAGTGGAGTCGTCCGTTATCAGTTAAAAGACCTAGCAGAAGGACCACATAATCTTAAAATTCGGGTGTGGGATGTCGCCAATAATTTTGCTGAAGATGCCACTAATTTCATCGTCACAAGCGATCCAGTGGCAGTCTTAGATCAGGTAATGAACTACCCAAATCCCTTTGGCGATGAGCCTACGACCTTTTTGGTGAGTCATAACTTAGATGGCAAAGATGTACGACTAAAAATCATTGTCTCTAACCTTAATGGACAGATAGTCAAGGTCTTGGAGGAAGAGTTCTACGCAGTAGGTAATGTCTATGAGGGAGCTACCTGGGACGGCAAGAGTGCAAATGGAAGCCCCCTTGCCAACGGAATGTACGTTTACCGCGTTCTCTTAGAAGATATGGGGAGTGGCAAGAGTGTTCAAGCGGCAAACCGTTTAGTGCTATTACGATAAATTCACGAAAAGAATTATATTTGTCAGCCAGAGAAGGTAAGGTTTGGCCTAGATTTAGATTCTGAAAAAACCTATAAATTATCCAACTTTGCATTATATCCACACTAGAAATATTTCTCGCCTATGATCTAATGCTACACTAACAAAATCTCTTTTACTATCAATTAAGGTAGCACATTAGTATGATGAGGAAAGCAATCTTTATAGCAAGCTGTCTGAGCTTTCTACTCGCGGCTCCTTCTGCCCTCAAGGCACAAGGGGGAACCACTGGAGGAGAAGGTAGCAAGACTATTACTACTGCAGTTCCATTTCTATCGATCGGCCCTGATTCCCGTCACGGCGGTATGGGTGAGGTAGGAGTTGCGATAGCAGATGACGCTAATGCCATGCACTGGAATCCTTCAGCGCTAGCATTTATGGACAAACGCATGGGTTTTGCCATGTCTTATTCGCCTTGGCTACGTGCCTTGGGCATCCCTGACATCAATTTGATGTATCTTTCTGGTTACTACAACACTGGTAATGCCGGCGTAATAGGAGCCTCTCTACGTTATTTTTCTTTGGGTCAGATCGACTTTACTGACGGTCTCGGTCAACCAATCGGTAGTGCCAAGCCTAATGA
The DNA here is from genome assembly GCA_045106675.1 of Bacteroidia bacterium. GTDB lineage: Bacteria > Bacteroidota > Bacteroidia > J057 > J057 > JBCAWW01. Next base: position 18,386 of record JBGCFA010000090.1, on the reverse strand, counting down.
ATTTGCCCTCGACGTAGGCTATGCACTCAAAATCTCTGAAGTACTTTCTGGCGCAGTAACGCTACGTTACTTCCACTCTGAGCTTTCTTCCAATGGCAACATTGCAGGTGGACGCCCAGTAAACTCGGTAGCGGGTGATTTATCATTCCTCTACAAAAAAGATTTCCGTATCAGCGGAGTATCTGACCTTCCAGTAAACTTTAGCTCTGGTATCAATATCTCGAATATTGGTCCTAAAGTCTCTTATACTGCGGCTACTGCCGAACGCGATTTTATCCCAACTAATTTAAAGTTAGGATACGCTTTCAAGTTTTACTTGGATGATTATAACTCCGTTACGCTTTCGCATGACATCAATAAGTTGATGGTTCCATCTGAAGGTGGACGTTCTGACAAAGCTCTCTTAACTGGTATATTTGGTAGTTTTGGAGATTCTCCAGACGGATTTGGCGGAGAATTTAGCGAGTTAAACACGCAAGTTGGTTTTGAGTACTGGTACCGCGATCTATTTGCCGCACGTCTTGGTTTCTTTTATGAGCCACCTGCATACGGTAATCGTCGCTTTATCACCCTTGGAGCTGGAATCAAGTATAATGTATTTGGGTTGAATTTCTCTTACTTGGCGCCATTGGCCCAAAACCACCCACTTCAGAATACTTTACGCTTTACGTTAACCTACGATTTCGATTCGGCAGGTAACGAATAATTAGGACTTACTACATCTAATATATCTGAGAGAGGCTTACTTGACAGAGTAATCCTCTCTCTTTTTATTGATAGTAAGCATCCAGCAACTCCCAAAATTTGGCTTCCATCTTTGCGGCATCAATCTGAGTCCAGGCTCCTATTTCACGCCTGAGATTGTCGTGAGGAGTGATTACTTGACTAAGCGTTCCCCACTCGGGATAGGCCAAAGCTAAGATCAGGGCAACGTCCCACATGATCCAGTGAGCTTTTTCCTTATCCGCCGCTGACCAAAATCGGTCATAGCTTTCCCAGCGTTCTACAAGGTAGTCACCGATCCCTGCTTTGCCCTTGAGGTGTTGATCGACTACGAGCTTGTCGAACGTCAAATTGCGAGAGCTAGTCGCTGTCATCACCCTGAATTCTAGCTGTGCATTATTTAGCAATACATCTACTGCATTGGGGTCATTATTGGTATTGAATTCGCGTTTACTCCAAGTATTTTGAACGGGATCATGCCAAAAGCCGAGATAGTTAGCAACGACTTTGGGGGCGATTTTTGGTTCGATGAGCAAAGCGGCGGCCAAATTAGTGGCTGGGCCAAGAATGGCGACATGAAGTTTTTCTCCAGCGGGCAAAGCCATCGCTTGTTCGATGATAAAATCAGCGGCCTCTGAAGGCTGGGGCCGTAGCGTATTGACCAATGGATGGTTTGCTCCTTCTGGATGAGGAACCGACAACTGATCCATGAGTCTGAGGATATCAACATTGAGTTTTTGGCTAGCGCCAACGCTATCATTAGGCGCAAATTTTTGCGTATGCCATTGCGCGGAGGTGATCCCGAGGACATTGAGATTAGGGGCTAACAAGGCAATTGCGATGGCAAATAGGTCATCGACTTCATTTGCCGTGTCCGCATCAACAATTAAAGGCAAGGGAGTGTTTTTTCTTTGCGGAGCTGCTTTAAGCCAATTTCTTTTCGGACTAAAAGCCAGTAATCCAGCCATACTCCCTCGTAGGATAAATTTACGTCTCGAATAATCCCCCATAGTTTTGTCTTAGATATAGCACGAATTTACAAAATGTGACAAGTTTTGAACTTTAATCCATTGTTTCTCACTCAAATAGCGTGAAACTTTTGTAGATGTGAATCGGATTTCGTTTTTTTGCAGTCCAGAATTAATACACCTGTTATTATGGCGAAAGTAAAGGATCAATCCTTAGAAGAAGAGGTTATCATTGAGGAAGTTGAAGGGAAGGCCTCGATAAATGATTTTATCACTCAAAATCAAAACCTACTGATCGTAGCCGGACTGATTGTCTTGGCCGTCATCGCAGGTTTGGTATATTATTTTTCCACCCAAGGAGAAGCTAACGATCAGGCAAATGCTGATATGTTTAAGGCAGTTTACTACTTCGAACAAGATTCGATGCAGAAAGCGCTTAACGGAGACGGTGTTAGCTACGGTTTCTTGGATGTGATTGATGATCACAGTGGTTCAGCCACCGCAAATGCTGCAAAGTATTATGCTGGTGTAGCTTATATCAAATTAGGTCAGGTTGCTGAAGGCACTGATATGCTTGAGTCTGTTTCTACTGGAGACAATACTTTAGGCATGTCCACTTACATTGCCTTAGGCTTTGCCTATGAAGACCAAGGAGAATATGCCAAAGCGGCAAGTCAATTCGAAAAAGCAGCCACTACTCCTGCCGAGTCTGACAATACTACTCCTTTGTTTTTGCAGAAAGCTGGTGAAAACTACGAAGCGAACGGTGATATCGCCAAAGCGCGTAAGCTGTATCAAAAGATCAAGGATGAATATCCTACTAGTCAGCAAGCTCAGCAGATTGACAAGTATCTTGGCCGCGTAGCAGAGTAATGAGCAAAGGACACGACCTTTCTGGCATCCGATATACTGCTGGGCAAGCCCATAAGCAGGATCGGATCGCCATCATCGTCAGTAAATGGAATCCTGAAATAACCGAGGCACTCAAATTGGGTGCCCTTTCGGTTTTAAAGGAGGCTGGTGTCAAAAAGATAGATGTTCATTATGTACCGGGCTCTTATGAACTGACCGCCGCTGCGCATCTCGTATTGACATACAAGTCTAAGCTGGATGGCGTAATCTGCCTCGGCTGTGTTATCCAAGGCGAGACTCGCCACTTTGATTTTATTTGTGATGCCGTAGCTCATGGGATCACCAATGTCAGTCTAAAACACCGCAAACCCGTAATCTTTGGTGTGCTTACACCTGATACGCAACAACAAGCACTAGATCGCGCTGGCGGCAAATACGGCAACAAAGGTGAAGAAGGCGCTGTTGCGCTACTCGAAATGATTGATCTACGAAGATCGATTGTGTGAGATGTCCTGCTGACGACTGGCTTTAAATCGTTTTACATCTTCTTCTCTCTTTTTGGCGTGCTTCGTACCACGCCCTTGCACTCTTTTGCGCCACATCCGCCAAGAGGAAGGCTTCATTTCGCGACGCATCAGACGGATTACCTGTCCTTCGTTGATACCAAATTGAGTTTCAATCGCATCGAAAGTAGTCCGATCCTCCCAAGCCATCTCGACAACTCGGTCGATGTCTCTTTCGTCTAAGTGCTCAAATTCATCTTTTGCCATAGCCTTCTAACCGCTCGGCAGAGGATTTGTTGCGCGTCTTTGACGCTTTCGAACGAGCGCAGCGAGGAGAAATCTTAATTTATCGCAAATTGAACGGTTCTTAATACCTTCGGTTTGCAAATCACAGGCTACCTTTAGTCCTCCAAAAACATCAGTATGCTCAATCTCTCCCTCGTACGTCAACAATTCCCTGGCCTCAATAGTGATTGGGCTTTCATGGATAATGCAGGCGGATCTTTTGTGGTTAAGCCCGTGGCGGATCGTATTCACGATTTTCTACTTAATTCTCCAGTCCAACATGGAGCGTCATATCCACTCTCACGACTAGCCGTCGAACGCGTCGCAGAAGGTACTCAGGCCATGATGCGTTACGTCAATGCTCAGCACCCAGAGGAGATCGTGATGGGGGGTTCTACTACCTTACTGATCCGAATTTTGTCTCTCTGCATCAGTCAGCAATGGAAAATCGGAGACGAAGTGATCGTCAGTCATACCGACCACGAAGCCAATGTATCTCCTTGGACCGATCTCGAACGTATCGGCATCAAGGTTCATATCTGGAAAACCAATCCTGATACCTTACGCTTAGAGCTAGATGATCTCGATCAATTGATGACTGATCGCACCAAACTGGTGGCTGTTACCCATACTTCCAACATCCTCGGCACGCTCAATCCTGTGCGAGAGTATGCTGATTTTGTCCATGAGCGAGGCGCTTTGATCTGCGTAGATGGCGTGGCCCATGCTCCCCATCGTATGGTGGATGTGCAAGCCTTGGGCGTCGATTTTTACACTTTTAGCTTTTATAAAGTTTACGGACCGCACTATGCGCTGATGTATGGTCGTCGTGAATTATTGCTAGAGATGCCAGGGATCAACCATTATTTTATTACGGGTCCTGACTCTCCTTATAAATTTCAGCCGGGCAACGTCAACTTTGAGTTCGCCTACGGCATGCTAGGGTTGACAGACTATCTCGATAGTATGTATGCGGTTCATTTTCCTGCGGAGAACGCTCCCACAGATCGCGAGCGCTGGCAGACGATCTTTGATTTGATGAGTGCCCATGAAGAAGCGTTAATAACTCCATTAGTCGAGTTTCTCAACGCACACCCCAAGACTCGTATTATCGGAGAAGCTAGTGCTGACGCCCAATTAAGAGTACCGACCATCGCCTTTGTGCATCAATCGATGGATAGCAAAGCAATCGTAGATCAGGTCGATCAACACAAGATTGCCATTCGCTACGGAGACTTTTATGCCAAGAAATTGATTCATGAGCTCGGGCTAGAAGCCCAAAACGGAGTCGTTCGCGTAAGCATGGTCCACTACAATACTCTTGAAGAAGCAAATCGACTCCTCGGAGTACTGGACAGCATCCTCTAAGAATGTGTATTTTTGCGCTATGAAAACACTTTATGCGGCTTTTTTGACTCTCTTATTGTGGAGCTGTAGCCCAGCGTTCACCGAAGGGGATAAAAAAGAAATAGCAGACTCATCATATAGCCCTCTGCAAGAATGCTTGCTCAATCAGCTAAGCACAGAAGAAATCGCTTATCCAGCGTTTTGGGAGCAAGCAAGTGGGTCAAAAGCTAGCTTTTATCAGTTTGATCAAAACGCTGACAATCTATATTTCAGTTTGCCGTTTGACGAGCTTTCGGATCGGTCGAATCTGAGCAAAATATGTTTAGATACTAGCGCGATCACCTTTGGCGACCATCTCGATGAGTATATCTCTTTGGATGGATTAGTATTGTCGGATAGCCTTGGCATGATTTTCCGCTTCCCCGCTAATCTACTGACTGCGGATACCACACGCCGATTAAGTGCCGGAGACTATTCGCTCACTCTAGCCGAGATGGTGCGCTGGAACCAAAACAAATATGTTTACAATGGGCCCGTCTTATTTGCGCTTGACCCAATCAATAGTGTTGCCTTGCCCAATCTAAGTCCTACGATTGCCATGCCCGGTACCCCAAGTATCAAACGTCTCGTTCATAAGTTGACCGCCAAAACCAAAAAGCAAGAAGAGAAAGCTCAGCAACTCTTAGATTTTGTCAGTCAGCAAATCGAATATAAATCCTACGGGCCATATCAAGTCTTTATTCGGCCGCATGAGATATTGTTGGCTCAAAAGGGCGACGATAGAGGGAAACTATCGCTCTATGCTTCTCTCCTAGGTGAAGCCAAAATCCCCTATCTCATCGTCTATCTCGAAATCGGTCCCACTATCGCGGTGGCAGGTGATTTTGTCAATGGAAACCGACTTAACTTCCTACACGAAGGACAAGAATATACCTTAGCAGCACCAACGATTAAGGACTTTGTCTTAGGGGAAACCAAAATGATGGAGGCGTACAAATGGTCCCACGCTCACTATGTTCAATATCCAGGCAAAGAAACCCGACTCTTCGACCTGGCAAATCAAGATTCGATTGGATTTATGAGCGTAGAAGTTTCGCTTGGGAGTGAGTAGTTGGGTATTTTTAATTGATAAGTCATGTCTATTCCAGATCATATTGCGGCGATACGCCTTTCGGATTTTCATTATGACCTCCCTGAGGAACGCATCGCGCAAAAGCCGCTCAGCCAGCGCGACCAATCCAAACTCATTCACTATCGGGAGGGCACAATCGCGCATCAGTGTTTTGAAGATTTGCCAGAGCTCCTGCCGGAGAACGCTCAACTCTTTTTCAATGATACCAAAGTCATACAGGCGAGACTTTTGCTGAGGCGAGAGACAGGGGCCTTGATTGAGGTATTATTGCTCAATCCGGTAGCGCCGAGTGAAGTACAAATGGCCATGCAAGTCAGTGATCAATGCGTCTGGCATTGTATGATCGGTCGTAAGAAGCGCTGGAAAGCCGGAGAGCTGCTGCGCAGAACGTTCTCCGCAGGAGGCAAAACCCTCAATCTCACCGTAGAACTCATCGACAGAGAACAAAACCACGTCCGCTTTAGCTGGGATCAAGGCGTCGCTTGGGTAGATTTGATTGCTGCCTTGGGCCAATTGCCTCTGCCTCCCTATATCAATCGTGAAGTACAGGAATCAGACGCGGATCAATATCAGACCGTCTATGCCGAGCATGAAGGCGCAGTAGCCGCTCCCACAGCAGGATTGCACTTTACGGAGCAGGTCTTAGCGCAACTGACAACTAAGGGCATTAGCCAACGCTACCTCACTTTGCACGTCAGCGCCGGTACTTTTTTGCCAGTCAAACATGACGAAGTCGTGGCGCACGATATGCATGGCGAACAATTTGTGGTCAGTCGCGAACTCCTCCTAGAACTACAGACGGCCACCTACAAAAGAGTTGCCGTAGGCACCACATCAATGCGCGTACTAGAAAGCCTCTATTGGTTAGGCCATGCGTTCGTCAAGGACGGCCTCCCCCAAACGCTCATAGCACTCAAAGTAGAAAAACTCTATCCCTATCGCTGGAATAAGGAGGAATTACCAGCACTCTCTGACTGTATCGCGGCCTTAATCAGCTATATGGACCAACACAATTTGACTCATCTGGCTGGTGAGACTGAGATTTTCATCATGCCGGGCTATTCGTTTCGAGTTTGTGAGGGTTTGATCACCAACTATCATATGCCGGAGACTACGCTGGTATTATTGGTAGCGGCCTTTGTGGGAGAAGATTGGCGGAGGATCTATGAGGCTGCTTTGCAGAACGATTATCGCTTTTTGAGTTATGGGGATTCTAGTCTCTTATGGCGGGCTTAGTTTGTTTTTAGGGATGACTTTATAGAACTTTGTGCCATGGTATTGCTAGACGGAAAAAAACTCTCTCAGGAGATCAAAGATGAAATCAAAGTTGACGTAGATCGAATTACCAATTCGGGTAAACGTCCTCCCCATTTGGTCGCAATTTTGGTAGGTAACAATGCCGCTTCCAAGATCTATGTGCGCAATAAAATGGCTTCTTGCGACTATGTGGGCTATAGTTCATCATTAGTGCGTTTGCCAGCGGCGATCACACAAGAAGAACTCCTCAGCAAAGTCGAATACTACAACAATAATCCAGATATCGACGGCATCATCGTGCAGATGCCATTGCCAGATCATATTACGCCTCAAGAGGTGACACAGCGGATTTTACCTTCTAAGGATGTGGATGGTTTTCATCCTGTCAACGTAGGTTTGATGACGCTCAACTTTCCGTGTTTGATGCCAGCTACACCCTCTGGTATATTGGAGTTATTGTCTCGCTATAAGATCCCCACTAAAGGCAAGCATTGTGTAGTGGTGGGCCGTAGTCGTATCGTTGGGCGTCCTACTTCTATTATGATGTCGCGTGGTGGTCAGCCGGGAGAAGCAACTGTCACGCTCTGTCACAAACATACTCCAGCCGCAGAACTCAAAAAGATCGTTCCTCAAGCAGACATCATCATCGTTGCCGTAGGCAAGCCCAATCTCATCACGGCAGACATGGTCAAGGAGGGCGCAGTCGTCATTGACGTAGGGATCAATCGTATTCCAGATCCTAGTCGCAAGTCTGGGAGTCGTTTGGTTGGAGATGTAGATTTTGAAAATGTCGCCAAGAAAGCCAGTTTTATCACACCAGTGCCGGGTGGAGTAGGGCCAATGACCGTTGCAATATTGCTTCGCAATACACTAGAAGCCTATCGTACTAGCCACTATGATGGCATTGTAGCAGGCTAACAAAAAAAAGGCGACTCGAAAGTCGCCTTCTCTAAATATTAGATTTACTCTTTGCTTAGTTCTGTGCTTTGATAGCATCACGAATCTCAGCCAATAGCGTCTCTTCTGCCGTAGGTCCTGCTGGAGCTTCCGGAGCTGCCGCTTCTTCTTTTTTCTTGAGGTTGTTCATGCCTTTGACAACAAAGAACAATGCCAAGGCTACCAATAGGAAGGCGATAACCTGATTGATGAAGTTACCATAAGCGATAGCAACACCACCCGCTTCGCGGAACGCTGTCAAACTAGCGTCTGCAGGAGCTGTAACAGCCTCTTTGAGCACTGCATACATATCCTTAAAATCGGGTACTCCAAATACCCCAGAGATCAATGGTGTCAAGATATCAGCCACCAATGAAGTAATCACGGTACCAAAAGCCGCACCAATGATAATACCAACTGCCATGTCGAGCATATTGCCCTTCATTGCAAATTCTTTGAATTCCTTTAGCATAGTGTGATTTTAATTTGTTTTACTTTCGTTCAGGAGACGTAATTTATACAAATCCAAACTTTATACAAGTTGAAGACGCAATAGGAGATAAGAGGTCACTTTTTGTACGCATCAAAAAAAGATTGTTAATTCAAAAGACCGAAACTCCCAATACTCCTAATTCATGAAGCAATATCTCACTGAATTCATCGGCACTTTCTTTTGGGTCCTAGTCTTGGGATTATCAGTTAGTGCTGAGTATCCACACCTTACGGCCTTGGCATTGGGGGCTACGATCATGGGCTTGGTCTATATGGGACAACCCATTTCGGGCGCACATTACAATCCCGCGATCACATTAGCGGTGGTGGTACGAGGCGGTTTTGCATGGAAAGAGGCCGGATTTTATGTATTGGCGCAACTGTTAGGCGCCTTTGGAGCCGTCGCTTTAGTACAAATTTTGGTACAAGATGAGAGCTTTGTTTACCTATTGGGGCTAGCTGGCAGTGCCTCTAATATACAGGCTCTCTTGGTAGAGATTTTTCTTACTTTTTTATTAGCCTTGGTCTATCTCAATGTCTGTACGGGCAAGGAAGCGATTGGTAATTCCTATTTTGGTCTCGCCGTTGGCGGAACGCTTGCAGGAATATTTTATGTCGGTCATCATATTTCCGGTGGAGCCTTCAATCCCGCTTTGGGCATCGCCCCTAATGTACTAGCCACAAATTGGGCTCCGATTTGGATTTATGTCGTAGGACCACTTTTTGGCGCTAGTTTAGCCGGATTTGTCTATCGTATACAGCATAGTGTCCCTTTAAAAAAGCCCCAAATAGACTCTGGATCTATTGTTGAGGAAGAAATCATCCCCGATTCAGATTATTTGGCTTAGCAGATTCGGCTTGCAAGCCGGACCCAATGAATCCATCCGTAGAGGCGTATTGCATACGCATTCTCCACCAAAGCGTTCCGCAAAGCGGTCAAAAACTAAAGCTGAACGACCAAACGATCCAGCTTATCAGGATTGAGATAGGAAAAGAGTCGGTAGATATGATTGTCTTGCCAAACGATCATCATGGCTGACTTTAACTTATCGCCCTCCCAGATCAGCAAAGTCCAATCTCCTTGGATGATTTTGACTTCCCAATTCGATTCTGCTGAGAGTTTTTTCTGAATACCTTGAAGGAATTTTATACAACGTTCGGGACCGAGGATCGGTTTGAGGGCCGCGATCACCTTGCCACCTCCATCGTTATACATATTGATGTCAGCAGCAAACAGCTTTTTGAGTGGCTCAAAATCCGAATTTTGACTGGCTGAGAGGAAGGCTTCACTCAATTGGAGCAGATGGGGCTGGCTGATCGCTTTGACCGCTTCTGCATTTTGAAGTTTTGATTTGGCTCTTTTTAGGAGTTGACGGCAATTAGCCGAACGCTTGTCCACCAAATCCGCGATCGCCTCATAGTCCCAATCAAAGCATTCTCGTAGCACATAGACGGCCCGTTCAGATGGGTCCAAGCGTTCCATAAGATGGAGAAGCGCCAAAGAGAAAGTCTGCATCGCTGGCTCCCACACAGCTTCGATCACAGGCTCAGGCAGCCAAGGGCCCGTATATTGTTCCCGCTCGGTCTGCAATCGACGTAACAAATCCAGACTACGATTGGCCGTCATACGCGATAGATAGCTTTTGGGAGATTGAATGGTGGCATGATCCAGCTGTAACCAACGTTCGCTGACTTCTTGCACGACATCCTCTGCCGCAGCCATACTCCCCAACATATGATAAGCGATATGCAGGAGCAGTGGACGATAAGTATGAGTAGCTTCGATCAAAATAAGAGCACTTTATCGTAATCCGCTATTCGCGGAATGTCATAAACCCAACCAGAAAATACGGTTATAATCCCCAGGGCGACCAAAAATCCTACTCCTAGCATAGTCCAAAGAAAGGCTTTACGGTAACGTTCTGCAAAATACCAGCGCAGGCCCGTTCCCATATGGGCAAAAAAAGCTACTATCCCCAAAGTATAATAAGGGATGAAAAATATCCGTGAGCTTTGATCAAGCAGTACAATGGACGCAAAATGGAAATTAGTATCGAGGTCCAAGATATACCTCGCCGCTTGAACCGCGGAACTATGAGCCAGCATAAAAATCATTAGATATATCCCAGCAAATATTTGCAGACGATTTTGCCTACGATCAGCTTTGGGGATTTGTCTGATCTGCCAGATGCCACTAATGATTTGGGTTAAAATCAGGGCAAATAATAAGCCTTCTCCCAGTGGATGTCGATAAACGACTCGTAGGCCTTCCATAAATTGAGCGTGCAGCTCTATCCCTCCCCAAGCCAGTAGATGATTGATGAGATGAAGGATGATAAACAAACTCAGCCCCATAGAGGCGACACGATGAATAGTTTTGATCCGGTGCATAAGCTTTTAGCACAGGACGTCTGAGATCGGGACTTGTGACAGGGGCACAAAAAAAAGGTGCAGAATAAATTCTGCACCTAAGACTGTTTCTAAGCGATAACCTCTGGATTTTAAAGCAGGGGCTATCTTTGGATTACGTAGCATTTAGGATGTCCGCCGAAAGCGTAGCTTTCTTTAGACAACATCAAATTAGTATAAAATGGATTAATTCCCGCACACGAAGTAATATTCGGCAGGAAAATGCAGAGAAATTGGGGTACAGCCAAGGCTGACCCCTTAAAAACATCGGAATAAGCATCAAGATCGGGGAGATCGAGATGTAAGATTTTTCTCTTTTTGTTAAGCAGATAGTAATCTGCTAGAGATTCATTAATTTTATTGCGAAAATCGGGCCAATCTAGGCGACCAGATCAAAAAATATTATATCCTCTATGTCTAAGTTTCAGGGAACGGATCAATATGTTGCTACGAAAGCATTGCAAATTGCCGTCAATGCTGCGATACACTTGCAAAAGCCGCTTATCGTAAAAGGGGAGCCTGGTACGGGTAAAACTATGCTCGCGCAAGAAATCGCCAAATCGCTCAACAAACCCCTGATCAGTTGGCATATCAAGTCTACAACCATCGCGCAGCAGGGTCTTTATGAGTATGATGCCGTCTCTCGCTTGCGAGATTCGCAACTTGGTTCAGAGGACGTACACGACATCGCCAATTATATCAAGAAGGGAAAGCTATGGGAGGCATTTGAAGCAGAAGACCAAGTAGTACTCCTCATAGATGAAATCGACAAAGCGGATATTGAGTTCCCCAATGACTTACTATTGGAATTGGACAAGATGGAGTTTTATTGCTACGAGCTACAAAAAACCATTGTCGCTAAAAGTCGGCCAATCGTAATCATTACTTCCAATAATGAAAAGGAGCTACCGGATGCATTTTTGCGGCGCTGTTTCTTTCACTATATCCAGTTCCCAGAGGCCGCCACGATGAAGCGGATCGTAGACGTACACTTTCCTAAGCTGAGCGAAGACATACTTCAGCGAGCAATGAAAGTGTTCTATGACATTCGCAACGTCAAAGGACTTAAGAAAAAGCCCTCGACAAGTGAATTACTCGATTGGCTCAAACTAGTTATTCTCGAGCGTATCAGTCTCAAAGAATTGGAAGAAGTCAATCTCAAAGACAAACTGCCACCATTTGAAGGAGCCTTGATCAAAAACGAACAAGACTATCAGATCATCGATCAACTCCGCAAATGGAGTAGGTAGATGCCATAAACCAGTAGCGACGCAAAATCTTGCGTTGCTACTGGTTTACAACTTATTCTATACTAGGCCACTTCTTTTTTCTTCGCTTTGCGGCGAGGAAATGGTCGTATGATCACGCGAGTGCCTTTGTCATAGGTGAAGTAACTCCAAACCCAATTGACAAATACCACCAGTTTGTTGCGAAATCCGATCAGAAAAAGAAGGTGTACAAACATCCAGGCCAACCAAGCGACAAAGCCTTTCAAATGGATTTTGCCATAGTCTACAACTGCTTTATTGCGACCAATCGTAGCCATGCTCCCTTTGTCGAAGTAGACGAATGGTTTAAGTTCGCTACTGCCCTTGAGCATCTTCCCTAGATTATATCCGAGATTGTCGCCTTGTTGGATGGCTCCGGGCGCGACCTGTGGGTGTCCATTGGGATAGGCTTCGGTACGCATCAAAGCAAGGTCGCCAATCGCATATACATCTTCAAAACCAAAGACATGATTATATTGATCGACTTCCATCCGTTGGCCGCCAGCCAGTTTGGCACCTTCTAAGCCTTCGACCAAGTTACCTTTGATCCCCGCAGCCCAAATCACCGTACTGGCTTCAAATCGCTTACCAGTATCCGTTTGGATCACATTTTCTTCGTATTCGGTTACTCGATTTTCGAGCCAGATGTGGACGCCTAGCTTTTCAAGCGAACGCTTAGCGTCATCGGAAGATTTTTGGGACATTCCACCGAGTAATTCTTCACTAGCTTCGATCAGGTGGATTTCCATCATCCGTAAGTCCAACTCCGGATAATCACTTGGCAATACATGTCGTTTTAACTCTGCCAAAGCACCTGCAGTCTCGACACCGGTAGGGCCACCGCCAACTACCACAAATTTGAGCAAGGTATCTTTGCTGCCCAGATCATTGGTTTGGAGCGCCTCTTCAAAATTTTGTAAGATCAAGCTTCGCAAATCTAGCGCTTCGGGGATATTTTTCATCCCAACAGAGAGCGCTTCGACATCTTCCATCCCAAAGAAATTGGTAGAGCTGCCAGTCGCCAAGACGAGATAGTCATAATCCACTTCACCAATAGGGGTAAAAATGGTCTTGAGACCGGGATCTATACGATCGACTTCGGCCATTCGAAAAAACAAATTGTCTTGTTTACCAAATACCTTACGCAAGGGGAAAGCTATCGAATCTGGCTCCAAACCTCCGGTTGCGACCTGATAAAGTAGAGGCTGAAACGTATGGTAGTTATTACGATCCAGCATTACTACCTGTATGGGCATATTACGGAGCTTTTTAGCTAGGGCGATACCTCCGAATCCGCCACCTACGATGACTAGCCGAGGGAGATTGGTTTTAGGGAGGGAAGCTTTCATATATATTGAGTTTTGTCGATCAAAAAGAGAATAAAAACCTATTCTAAACGCCTCATTTTGAGGCAGATTGATAAAAGTCCTCATTGAGAGGGTCTATTATCATTGTCTTTATCTTGTTTACGATTTCAGGTGGATTTCGTTGATGAAAAATGTAGTTTTTATGCCCTCTTTTCTATCTGTAAGTTTGTAGTCTTAAATCCTCTGATAGAAAACAATGTCAATCCGTTTTTATAGCCTTCCCATAGTCGAAATTCGCGACGAAAGCCCAGATGCTTATAGCCTGTTTTTCGAGAATCCCGATCCTGAAGTATTCCGCTATCATGCCGGTCAATACTTAACCCTCAAGGTAAATATCAATGGCGAAGAAGAAAGACGCGCTTTCTCACTGGCCAGCACACCAGGTCATGATGAGACACTGCGAATAACGATCAAACGCGTTCCCGAAGGGAAAGTCTCCAACTACCTCCGAGACGAACTCAAAGTAGGAGATAGTATAGAGGTCCTGCCACCGATGGGGAGTTTTAAACTAATCCCCGATCCTGAACAAAGTCGGGAATATGTATTGATAGCGGCAGGCAGTGGTATCACCCCTCTCATGTCAATGCTCAAGACGGTACTGCATGATGAGCCGCAAAGCCGGGTGACGCTTTGGTATGGAAATCGCAAAGAGGAGGATATTGTTTTTCTCCCAGAGCTTAGCCAATTGACCCAAGCGTTCGGCGACCGCCTCAGCATACGTTACACATTGAGTCAAGCCTCTGAAGATTGGAAAGGATTTGAAGGTCGCCTCGATGAGGAACGAATCTTTAAGTGGATTTCGAATTTGTTCATGCGGGGAGAGCTGCGCAAACGATACTATCTATGTGGCCCAGCAGGAATGATGGAAGCTGCAGAGAGAGCCTTGATCAAACAAGCAGTCAATACCGACGATATTTATCAAGAATATTACTCCGCACCGCTTCCTTCAGAGGAAGAAATTGCGCGTTCCTATGCAATAGATGAACAAGGACAAGAACACATTTCTGATGGCGAAAATGACTATATACTAGATGAACGTACCATCACAATGAAGTTTGAGGGGCAAACTCATCACTTATCGGTACAGCCAGATGAGTATATTTTGGATGCTGCAATCAAGATCAATCTTGAACCACCTTATTCTTGTCAAGCTGGTACTTGTAGTAGCTGTAAAGCGATGTTGGTCAGTGGGACAGTAGCAATGGACGAAAGTTTGGGTCTCAGTGATGAAGAACTAGAGCAAGGTTATGTCCTTACTTGCCAATGTCACCCGCTTGATGATGATGTAGTAGTGGAATTTGAGTAGAAAAAGGGATTTCCCCCTTCCAAATAGGGTATTTATACGCTAGTAAGGTTCTGATCAAAGTTACACCTTTGAATCAGCCACTTAAAACGCCTTAAAACGAAATATCATGAACATCACTTTCCCAGTGAGGCTCCTTATGAGCCTCACACTTTTCCTCACGTCTTATTCCCTACACGCACAAGAAAGCACCGCTGTTGGTCCACAGGATACTCAGATGTTTGCGATATGGGAAATGACCGTATCCCCGGCAAATATGCCCAAAGTCATCGAAGCTTGGAAAAATGCCAAAGCTAAAATGACAGAACATCAAGTCCCTACTACTTTCAATATCATGACTGTCGATGATGGTCGATTCCTCATCACTTCCCCTATTGAAAATCTCGGCCAATTGGATCAAGACCCAATGGCGGGCATGGCCAAAGTCATTGGCATGGAAGGAATGATGGGAATTTTTCAGCCTTTTTACGACAATGCCACTTCCCTTAATAGCTATGTGATCAGAGCGCCTAAGGAGCGAAGTTACTTCTCTAGTGAAGATCCCCGAGAAGGAGCAAACTATCGTATGTGGGTTCATTTGACGATAGATCCTTCCGCAGTGATGAAGATCGATGAACTAGCCAAAAAGTCGGTGGACTTGGAAAAGAAGTATAACTCACCTTTTGGATATGTTATTTATCGCGATGAGCTAGGGATGCTTGGTCCCAAAGTGATCATAGAGTACTGGGGGGATTCGACCGCAGATCTATATCAGAATAAGCTTGCAGAAATGTCTGAGGAATACCAAAAAGAAAGAAAAGCTCTCTCTGCTGAGATTAACGAACTGGTAGTGAGTTCAGAAACCTTCCTTGGCTACTATCACGCTGATCTTTCCTATGAAGGCCCAGCAGTAGTCGCCAAAAAAGACGAATAAAGATTTATTTACTCAATTCTCTTCATTAAATCCTAATGAACCTCTCTATCTCCCCGGTAGAGAGGATTTTTTTTGATGATAATGGCAAATCTCTTCCCTTAGGGCAAGGCCTCTACTCTCGTATGCACCGTATCTGCTGGTGGATATAATGTGTGAGACAAATCAGACTCAGACTTTGGAGTAGCAAATATTTGCATCAAGCCTACAATGGTGATCAGGATCATCCCTATTGAGGCAATTTGTTTGAGTCGGATTGCTTTATGCTGCTTCTGCGAAGAACGTCTATTCACTTTCATTTTATACCGTTTTTATATATTTCAAATATCAGTAGTATTATTTATTTGACAAATTCGCAATTCGAATAATCATTACATAAATAATGGTATCTATATCTAGCTTTACTATCTTACTTAAAAGGACCGATTATGACCAGACATATCATATGGGCTAAGCAGCAACCAAAGCGCGCATTTCATGTGTTGATCGTGATTAATATTGTATTATTCACCATTGCTTTCTTTTTAGGACTACTCTTTGGGCCTATTGACCGGACCTTCTTTTATGTCAGTCAATTGGTGGTCGGGAGTATTATGGTTTTGACATTTTTATTTCATTACTACTATAAGGGTCGCGCGAGAGGACCGATTCCCGACACTTGGAAGACAGGATTTAGGATCAGGTTGCTCAGCTTGAATCTCTGCATCTTCTCCCTTTTTGTCTTGAATGGCATGGACTTAGTCTCCCCTGCTTTTGAGGTTCAACCAGCAAGTAGTAGTGTCATACAATCTGCCGCGGCTCGTTCGTTCGACAATGATCCCGCGGATCAGTTCAAACGTCTCGAACAACTAGCCCTTACTGTCCGCAATCGTATCAAAAAGAAGTTTAAGTCTCCTTTCGAAGGCTTATCAGATACTGCTCGCTTAATCCTATCAGCAGTATTTCTTATCGCAGCGGCGGCTTTATTGCTGCTAGCAGTTGCTTATGCCTGTGCCTTAGCCTGTACTGAGATGGCAGCTTTGGTCGGAGTAATCCTTATTGGAGGCTTGGTGATGATTCTTTTTGGCTTTCCGATAATCTTTACCAAAATATGGGGCCTGAAAAGGCGCGCAAAACCAGGATGGGGCAAATTATTTGGTCTCTCTCTCCTCGGTATTCCCTTGATTTTTATCGTTGGAATAGGAGTATTAAATACTAGTGTCTTGCTAGGTTCTTTACTCATAATAGCACTCGCAGTAGGCTTATCCATCATTGCCCGAGGTATTAGGACCAAACAAATGCAAAAAGCTGTGGAGCTTGATCTAGATGATGGCGACCCCATACTCCCTTAAATAAGGCTCTTGTGAAATTTTTCTCATGCATGCCACCTTTGCCCCATTTTTCACTTCCTTAGCAATAATCTAGTCATTGATCTATGTGGAAGAAGTTTGGAGCAGTATTGAGTTTGGGGTTTATCCTGACTAGCGCATGGGGCCAAAACGCCTTCTTACTCGATAGCTTATATCAGCAATCCGATCTACTCCCATATATTGAGATCTTAGCAGACTCCAATCAGAGCCTTGGTTTCGAAGACATTCAATTTCAAACTTTTCGTTCGCTCGCAGAGGACCACCAACAACTCTCCCCCAAAGTAGTCTGGTGGGTGCGCTTTGAGCTCAACAACCAACTCAACTATCCGAGCAAGTGGATGCTTTATTCCCCTACGATTGGGGAGGCAGATATTCGTTTACTCTCCGAGAACGTTTGGGTCCAAAGCTTTCGCTCTGGTCGCTATGTCAGAGCAGATGAAAAACCGTTCAACGAAGGGGACTTCCTACACGTGCCGCTCTATTTCGAAGCCTACGAATCCGTCACGGTCTATATGCGTCTGCATGAACTCAGCCTCAATCCGATCAAGCTAGAACCGATTCTCTACGAACGTACTCATTGGCATAGCGTCGATCAAAATCCTAGAGGACCGATTATCATCTTTTTCCAAGGGATATTTTGGATCATGATTCTCTACAATCTGGTATTGTTTTTCAGTATTAGACTTCGGGCTTACCTATACTATGCGCTCTATCTGCTATCTATTTCGGTTTTTGTCAGCTTCGCAGTAGGCTATATGGCGCGTTCACCTTTTGGCGACCCTGTAATGCTTGAACCGATTGGGATGTTAGCGATGGGACTGATCAATGTATTTTACTTTTTGTTTGGGCTTAGTTTTCTCCAGCTAGCTGAACTTCTCCCTCGCTGGGACCGTCTGATCCGCTATTATGTCGGTCTAAAGCTGTTTTTACTAGCGGCTTTGCAAATTGTGATTGCTATCAATCATGACATTTCAGCCGTAGTCCAATTTGAGTTTCTAATGCTTGGGGTAGATGTCATCTTGAGTGTTGCCTTATTCATTTCGCTTTTGCGAACGCGTAGTCGATTAGCTTTGTATTTCGTATTAGGCTCAGGTAGCGTGATTGTAGTCGGAATGAGCCTCGCTGCCATTGGACACCTCAACAATTTGCCTCATACTTTTGTGATTTTCCTTTGCACCATCGTGGTGGAGATTATCTTCTTCTCTTTGGGTTTGGGCTATCGCATTACCCAATCCGAAAAGGAAAAACTAGCCGCTGAACACGCCAAATTAGTAGCCCAAGAATC
>JBGCFA010000009.1:0-3144 GCA_045106675.1 Bacteroidia bacterium | reverse complement strand
CGATCTTTGATCGTGGCCACACCTTGACCAGCAGACCAAATATCTTTCCACGCTTTGGCTTCAGTATCTAGTTCAGCGCCGAGATCAATCTTGACTTTACGATCCCATAGATCTTCCGTAAATCCACTTGAGATCAAACTTTCACCCAAAAAGTTGGCAGGAATACCCGAAAGCGCAGCCGTATAGACGATGTCTTTGGTACCTGAATCTATGATCATTTGTTGGTAGCCTTCTGAGGCAACCGCTTCTGTCGTATTGATAAAACGAGTGCCCATATAGGCCATATCAGCGCCCATTTGTAAAGCAGATGCCACATCTTGGCCGCTACTCAAGCCCCCGCCGAGCAAAATCACGCCATCAAATATTTCGCGTATCTCCGCCACAAAAGGAATAGGATTGAGCGTTCCGGCATGGCCGCCCGCACCTGCACTCACCAAGATCAAACCATCGACCCCAGCGCCAATTGCTTTGCGCGCATGACGCTTATTGGTAACATCATGAAACACCAGACCACCATAGCTATGGACCTCATCAACCAACTCTTTGACGGCTCCCAATGAGGTGATAATGATGGGCACTTTGTGCTTGACGCAGACTTCCAGATCAATCATCGCTCTGGGGTTGGTGCGATGTACGATCAGATTGACCCCATAAGGCGGTAGTTTGGTGCCAGTATCGTTTTCGTGCTGCGCGAACTCCTCGTTTAGTTCGATTAACCATTGCTCAAAACCCTCGGTGCTGCGTTGATTAAGCGCTGGAAAAGTGCCTATAATACCATTGTAACAACAAGCGCGGACTAGGTCCAGCTGCGATACAATAAACATGGGAGAAGCCACAACAGGGAGGCTGAGGTTCAGTTTTTGAAGGATTTCTTTTTTATTCATCGGAAAAGCAGAAAGTATTGAGGATTAATTTACTTCTTTAGTGCATAGAAAATAAATCCATTTAGGCTATGGACTTAGGACTGCTGCAAGAAGATTATGCGCTTTCGGCTGATCAATTTGATCTTTATCCAAAAAAATCACCTTATCAAGCGAAAACAGCTACTAAGCCCAGGGATCATCCAATATTTCCCCAAATTGCTAGGAGATAAATCGATCGTAATCTCAAGCCTATCATGAATCCTATCATCTAATCAACTTAGGATGACCCTTTATATTTATCGTGTCTAATAAAAACTGACAGCTAGATAATTTCCTTCTTTTGACCAAACGTAGATCCATCTCTGATGAAGAATTGGTTCGTCTCCTCTTGGAAACGGGAAATACGATCCATTTTGAAAAAATCTACCAGCGGTACTTCAATAAGGTTTATTATCAAGTTTTGTCATATTTAAAAGATGCCGAAGAATCACAGGATCTAGCCCAAGATATCTTTGTCAAGTTGTTTGATAGAATATCCAAATTTCAAGGAAAATCCACTTTTTCAACTTGGTTATTTAGCCTTACCCGTAATGCCTGTTTGGATTATCTCCGCAAGCAAGGACGAGTCAAAGAGCAGGCTCTTGACGATAAGCAAGCCGAAGAAATCGCAGAGATAGAGGACTCAGAGTTGCTTTCGATCAAATCAGAACGCTTAGCCGTCATCTTGGAGCAAATCCATCCAGATGAAAAGTCTCTCCTCATCATGATGTATGCCTATGAGTGGCAAATGGACGAAATCGCCGCACACTTAGGAATCAAACTGGGCGCAATCAAAATGCGACTTAAACGAACCAAAGCGAAGGTGAAGCAACTATATGATGAGCAATATCAATCGGATTAATGTTTTAACGTTACTTTTGTCATGAATCAGCCGTCAAAGCGAGATAAATCAAGCGACATGGAAAACCCTTTTAAGCAGCTAGTACCGGATCAGAAACCTCCCAAGGAGCAAATCCAAGAGGAGGTAATGAGCAGTGTACACCTTAAGTCGCACTTCAGTGATATATTAGAATTTTTCATGGCCATCTTTGGCGTAAAGCGAGAAGAGACGGTATCCAGCCAAGGGGTGGACAAAAACGAATAATAAGATCCGGACTACTTTTTCTAATCCTATCGAAATCCGAACCCATGGACGAAATCAATATCTTAGTTGAATCATATCGTAAACTCATAGACGGGCTAATCGTGGTCTTGCCCAAGATTTTGGTGGGAGGGCTTTTGCTCTTGTTGGGATGGCTATTAGCACGTCTATTATCCAAACTTGTCACTCGCTCACTCAAAGCATTGAGATTTGATAAGTTGATGGATAAAGTTCACCTCAGCGATCAACTCAAAAATTTGAAGATAGAACTTAGCCCAAGCGAAATTTTGGGCAAGCTGTTTTATTGGGTCTTTATGTTGTTGATTTTGGTAGGCTTTGCGGAGGCGATGGAGCTGACTCTTATATCCGAAAAAATCGGAATCTTAATCAACTACATCCCCAACATCCTCTTAGCGGCTTTTATCTTGGTAGTGGGACTCTATTTGGCAGGCAGGATGAAGAATTTTGTTCAAGCCTCCTTAGCCTCTCACGCTGTAGGAGCAAGTCGAATGATCAGCAATGTTTTATTTTATCTCGTCTCCACTTTTGTCTTTCTTACGGTCTTGGAGCAATTGCAATTTGATATTGATCTGCTAACCTCCAATGTGATGATACTTCTAGGAGGTGCAGCATTGGCTTTTGCCTTAGGTTATGGCTTATCCGCCAAGGAGATATTTCCCAACATTATCTCGTCTTATTACAACAAAGGTATGTTTAAGGTGGGCGATAGAATCAAAATCGGCGATACAGAGGGCGAGATCATCGAACTCTCCAATATTTCGGTCGTGATCAAGACTGCCTCCGGCAAACGCTTTGTCCCTGCAAAAAAATTCGTTACCGAAGAGGTAGAAGTCATAGAACAATCATCATAAAGAATAAATCCCTCTCTCAAAAAGCCTCCTCAAGTGATTTGGGGAGGCTTTTTGTTTGTCTCAATCATTTTCCTTCTGCCAGCTTGTTACTTTTAAAAAATCATCTTCGTCAGAGTAGCGACTTATCATAATAATCTACTCATTAGATGAAAAAACTCATACTCCTCTCTTTCCTTTGCATATCAATCCTCAGCCTACAAGCTCAGTACGAAGCTGTCGTATTTGACTTTGACATGGCTTACTTCAACAATGGCCAAGCACTCCCAGC
>JBGCFA010000089.1:0-81276 GCA_045106675.1 Bacteroidia bacterium | reverse complement strand
TATGCTCAACCGCTTCAAAGGCAGGTGTCGGTAAGCCTAGTTGGGCTAAGGTTTCGAGCTGTGATAGTTTACTCATTGCGGGAGCTCTGTATTAGTCCATGATAAAAAGTGCTCGACAAACTCCTCTGTTTGCTCTAGCATCGGGAAATGATCCCAATCTGGGACGATCTCAAATTGCGAAGAAGGAAAATCCTGCCGCCAATGCTCCACAAAGCCCACATTGATCACTCGCTCCTCTTCACCCCAAACAAAGTGAAAAACTTGATCCTTGACCTTGGTGCGAATCTCTTCATACCACTTCGGGGTGATCAGATCAAAAAATACCCCAAAAGCCTCGCACTGAGTATAGTCATGAAAAAACTGCTCGCGTAGATATTCGGGAATCTCCTTGGGAGCTTGGAAGAGTCGCTTCTCCCATAGCGGACGGAGCATCTTGCGGGTGAGTAACCATTTGCCCAACGCACGCATCACGGGAGGTTTCATCAAGGCTGGGAACTTGCGCAGTTTGAGCGTCGCGCCGATGGGAGCTTGCAGGATTACTTTTGAAGCGGTTAAGCGTTCCCCGGAGGGAAAAGTAAAATCTCTAGCAGCAAACTCTAGCAATAAAGAACCTCCTATGCCATGCCCATAGAGTATCCAAGGTTCGTCTAGCTTATCATGGACTGCTTGTTCTATTTCACTCATAAATAGACTCCAATGATCCGCCTGCTTTGGGATAGCGCGACCATCAAAACCACTCAGTTCTGGTATCCTCAGATCTAGTTCTGGATGCTTAGGGATAAGTCGTTTGAGCATCGGGACAAAGCGAGTCCGCGAGCCTCCATTGCCGTGCAAGATCAGTACGTTGGCCATAATCATTGATGATGAGACTTATAAACTCGCCCAGTCGCACTTTGTTAGTTTGGGCTTTGGAGCCAAGCTAGCATTTCTGCCTGAGCGCTTGCATTAAGATAAGGAAAGATCATGCTCAGATTAAGTTTGGCGTAATATAGTATCGGGTCTTGCCCTGCGGGAACGCCCACGATCTCGGCACTTGATAGCCAAAAATCAGAAAGAATCTCTAGTCGATCATGCAGTTGAGCATATTCTTCTGTATAAGCCGCTGGACGCATGATGCCTTTCGAAACAAAGCGTTCGACAAGGTCGTGAAACTGCTGTCGACGCAATACTTGCAGCTGCTTAAAGTGCTTGCCAACCTCAGGATAAAGGCGCATGAAGTTGACAAAGTCGATCATGAAAAAGCGATACTCAAAGAGCTGCTGGTAGGTATGTTGAACGCTTTGAAATAGATAGGATAAATGTAGATCTTCTCCTGTTTGCAAATCGTGGATGAGTTGATCAAAGCTGCTTACCAGCTCAAAATAGAGCTTTTGTACCAGATCCTCTTTGGTCTTGAAGTGGTAGCGCAAATTCCCATCACTCATATTCATCGAACTGGCGAGTTGGCGCAAACTGACGTTCTCCAGCCCGTGTAGGTTGAACTGAAGCCGAGCTTGTTGGATGATTTTATCGCGAGTCTTCATATGTGTGAAAACAAATTTAGCGCATATGCGCTAGAAATGAAATTATTTTTTTAGCTTGCTCGAAATCTGGAAAAAGATGGACGCAAAATACATTATTGTCGGCGGTGGTATTGGAGGATTGTGCACTGCGATCGCGCTACAGCGCAAAGGTTTAGATGTCAAAGTTTATGAACGAGCTCCCCAACTCAAGGGCTTGGGAGCTGGACTGGTTTTAGCTCCCAATGCGATCAAGGCACTATTAGATATTGGGATTGGGGCAGAGATTACAAAGCATGCGCTTCAAATCAAACATATCGGTATTCGAAGCCGAAAAGGTAAATGGCTCAGTCGCAATAATCTGGAGACTTTTGCCAATAAAAACGGTCTGGGCAATTTTACTATCCATCGAGGGGATTTGCATACTGCTTTGCTAGACTTATTGAAACCGGGGACTTTGTTAGAGGGAAAAGCTTGTGTTGGGCTGCGCCAAACTTCTGAGCAAGTAGTGGTGGAATTTGCTGATGGTACTGAGGCGATAGGAGAGTATGTGATTGGAGCGGATGGTATCCATTCTCCGGTCAGACAGGCAGTAGCGCCAGAGGCTAAGCTGCGTTATGCGACTTATACTTGTTGGCGAGGTGTGGTAGACGGGGTTTCTGTAAGTGATTTTTCGGAGACTTGGGGACCCAACGGACGTTTTGGAATCGTACCATTGAAGGCTAATCGTGTTTACTTTTTTGCCACGAAAAATGCTCCTGAAAACGACCCCCAAATGGCTAGTTGGACAGCAACTGATTTAAAGCAAAATTTTGCGGGCTATCACGAACCGATTGCTGAGATACTAGATGCGGCTGAAGGGAAGCCACTTTTGTGGAACGATATCATTGATCTCGCACCGATTGAGAAGTATGCTTACGGACGAGTAGTTTTGACCGGAGATGCTGCGCATGCGACCACGCCAAATATGGGGCAGGGAGCGTGTATGGCCATTGCGGATGCGGCCGTCTTAGCTAATTGTCTCGCGAAAAATGGTGATTCGCAAATTGCGTTTCAGAGGTTTGAAGAACTACGACTGGCTCGTACTCATATGATCGTGAATGATTCTTGGAGTTTCGGGCGTATCGCTCAGTTAGAAAATACGATGCTTGGAGGACTGCGAAATTTGGCAATGAGAGCGACTCCCGCAAAGATTGCAGAACGCAGAATGGAAGCATTGTATGAGGTAGATTTGGGCTAGTAGGTTCGGCTTGCAAGCCGAACCTACTAATTGATATACCCAAGCGTTCCGCGAAGCGGCCCTCTTAAAATCGATAACCTAAATGGATCGTCGGAAAAACCTGCTGCTTAGAAAAAGAATAAGACTGGCCGCCCAACTCGATGGCATCCTGACGAGCGAGATAGGACAAACCCACCCAAGGTGTCAAGTATAGGCCACTCAATATATTGCGATTGGGGAAGAGATCGAATTTATAGCCTATTCGACCTCCTATGTTTGGGATATTCTCTTTGAGGAGATCGTTTGCACTTTCGTACTGATAAAAAAGCAGGTCTGCGGTAATACCGACAAAAAAGCCTGCTTCACTGCCTCTTTTGCTGAAAAAATAGTCCCATTTGGTCGAGATCGTGCGAAAGGATTCTTCTACCTCTTCGAAGGTTTGGATGGCATCAGGGATCGGTAAAAAGGCATAACCGATCTGCACTCTTTGCTTGCCCCAGGCGGCTGCAGTATGAATAGAACCACCATTTAAGGCCCAAGCGAGTGGATCTGTTTCAACTTCTAGATGGATTTGTGCGTTCACGAATAGGGGGAGAAAACAAAATATGGCGAGAAACTTTTTCATGATAAGATGAATTTGATTATGATTGATGATCCAAAATTGCGGCAAAAAGCCTCGCAGGAGATAGGCCGCAGGTGACAATGGATGTTCAATACACGCCATTTCAGATTAATTGACTCAATTCTATGGCATTCAATGGGAGGTTTGTGGACAATGTGCTCAGTTTTGCGGTTCAGCGTGGGGCAGATAGTGATGCCTTATATGGATCTTTAGGAATGAGTTTAGGGGAATTGAGAGCAGAGCATACCAAAATTGATAACGGCACCTTCAATCATGTGATGCGGGAGGCGATTGCGATGACAGGCGACTCTGATATAGGCTTGCATGCGGGTGAATATCTCAATCTTGCGGCTGCCGGCATTGTATTGCAGATCATGCAGGCTTGTCAAAATGTTGAGGAAGCCCTACAGTTTGTGTGTTCATTGGCGAATTTGGGCTGCTCTTCCTTGCCCATGCATATGCGAGTCGAAGGTGATCAGTTAGCACTAATTTTGGAACCCGACCCGCTGTGGTGGGAACAAGCTCCGGAGGTTGTCAAGCAGGTGATCGATGGCATTTTTACTTTTACGCTGCGGGAGATTGCGACGCTGATTTTGCATACCTATCGTCCCATCAAGGTGGAATATGCTTACCCTCAAATGCGTGATGCTAGCGAGAGGGAGCGAGTGTTTGGGGCTCCTGTATCTTTTGATGCTGCGCGAACGGCTATCTTCCTTCCTCGACAGGTTTTGGACCAAGCAATCCTCAGTAGCGATTATGAATTATTGGGACTATTGGTTGCTTATGCAGAGAAGAAGCTCCATGCTATGGAACGCGAAAGTAGTTTCGCATCAATCGTACGCCGTACGATCTTGCACCTCGTAAAACCGCAATTCCCAAGTATAGAGGAAGTTGCCGCGAATCTGAACCAAAGCGTTCGCACTTTGCAAAGGAGACTAAAAGAAGAAAGAATTACCTTCAAGGAAGTCCTAGAGGGGATCAAGTTTGAGCTTTCAAAAGTATATCTAGACAGGCCACAATTGAGTGTGGCTGAGATTTCTGATCTATTGCAATATGCTGAACCGAGTGGTTTTATAAGGTCCTTCAAGCGTTGGACGGGGCAGACTCCACAACAGTTTCGGCATAGCGGCTAGTCGCCGAACGCGGGGGAATATCCAATGTTGAATATCCAAACCCAATATCCATGGCACAGAGTCTTCCTTTTACATTGGAATTGGATATTGATAATTCTCTTAGTCCCAATTGTGGTGATGACGGATCAAAACCTTCATCAAAGCATTAGCGCCTAAGATCAATAATGTGGCGATCCCAATTTTGAGTCTTACGGCAGGCATGAGCGGATAGATATGTTCAAATATCCCGTCAAAGCCTATAAAAAACCCTAGCCAAACAAAACCAATCGTCAAGATGATTGCCTGTCCTGTGAGTTGGGCAAACATGATATTGTACCATTTACGTCCCCAATCACCCTCAGACATCTTTCCGACAATCCAAGCGGCAATGATAAAGCTAAACAAGAAGCCTCCCGTGGGACCAAATAGGATCTCTACGCCTGAACGACCTTGCGCAAATACTGGCAAACCTACTGCGCCTGCCACTAAATAAAGTCCAGTCGCTATCGCTCCACAGTTCGCGCCCAATATCATAGCCAGGGTCAATATGATCAACGTCTGACAGGTCACTGGCAGAGAGGCTCCAATAGGAATCTCTATGGGCGCTATCAAACAAATCAACAGACTTGCGAGGAAAACTTTGAGTGGATGATCCCAAAACCGATCAGTGGTTATGGGGGGTAAGTGATCTATTAACATTCCTAATTCCCTGTGTTCTTCATCTACAACGCACAAATTGACAAATAAGATGGCTGCGAAGCTAATAAAACAAGAGCATAACAGACAAAGGCTGTTATGCTCTTAAAGAATGACTTAATACATATAAATTCAGTTGCCAAGCTAGGCTTGGGCAGTTCTCATCGTAATTATGAATCACTGAGAGAGGATTTTATCGCTTTTCCAATTCGGAAATCAGCCAATTGAGTTGTACGCGTGCATCGCTAGTCATGCCTTTATAAGATAGGAAGCGAATGTCCGCATTACTTTTTTGCCCAACCATACCGGGGCTGATCGCACCACCAATGAGCAATACATCTATATCACGCTGAGGAAGATAGATTTTGAGGTCTGCTTGATACTCCATCGCTTTGCGGCGATCAGCCAAATCCAAAGGATGGTCTGGCGCTTTGAGTTCAATCAAGACAAATCGAGTATTGAAATCTTGTAGCAAAATCAAATTAGGAGCATGAGCAGCATGGCCGTTGGTAAACTTACGGGCAACATACATATCGATGACTTGCTGCAGCTCCGGATTGGTAGAGACCATCGCATACTGATTTCCTAGTATCCAAAGATTACTCTCCAATGCTCTGTGGATTTGCACCAAAGTCGTATCTGGATTGAATATCAGTTGCTGTAGGTTGTTGATGATCGTAAGTCGGTGAGTGGATTGTTGACCGATCATAGCGAGGTCTAGCATCCCAAACTGCGAAAACGCATCCGCCAGCTCATCTACTTCACTAGCTTGTGAGGCCTCCATATTTTGCATGACCATCCAATAGTCATTTTTCTCAAATGACTCAAGGAGCAACGAAATCACAGCCATGACGCGCACTTCGCTTTCTCCATAAAACTTCCGCAACACTTTATCTAAAACTTTACGTGCAAAATCGCGACGGTGAGCGGGTAAGCGATCAAGTCCGGTATCAATATTTTTTTTCAGTCTTGCTTTAGATAGATCAATATCGCTTGTGTAAACTTTCAATAAGGATTTTTCAAGCTTAGGATAGATCTTTTTCTGGATCTCTGCGAGAACTTTAGAGTTCTCGATCACTGATCCCCAATCTGCCGTTACATCGTTTTCAAGAGCATCAGAGGCGACCTCACCATAAAGCCTTTTGAGCAATTTGTGAGGAATTTCTTCATTGTTTTCGAGTCCAAAGTAACGAGGTTGTCCGACTACTTTACCACCGACGCGGATCGCCATGCCTGACTGCTTGAGAGGACGTCGGCCATCTGAGATCGTATACCTTACCTGTACTTTATTATTTTCGGAAAGCTTAGTTTCAAATTCAAACTGATCTCCGGGGATATCTTCTATATCAACTAATTCACCATTGACATAAATCTGAAAGTCTTCCTGACGTCCGTATTCTAGGACCAGCAGTCGTTTCAGTTTGTCGGCACTCGGAAAAGTGAAGTTTTGATTGATACCGCTGAGGATGATCTCTGTGCCAGAATGCTCGGGATCAGAATCAAAAGATTCCAAAGGCAGGTTGACCAACTCTAAGTCATTTTTCGCGCGGATGAGTTCATCACGCCATATTTTGAGATGGGTACCTTTGCCACGGGTATGGGTGCGTATCTCCATGAGAGAGGCGACCATAAGACCCGCAAACTTACCGATGCCTTTGCGGCCTTTGACGAGGCGGTTTTTGAGGCGAGTACGATCCCCTTTACGAGAGACGCGACTACTAGCGATGTTGAGATATTCATTGCGTAGTTCTTGCTCGGTCATACCAGTACCATCATCTCGGATCGAGATTGGGTGATTGGTCAGAGGTTTGGGCAACTCGACCCAAACTTGTTCGGCGTCCGCATCAAAAGCATTATCAATTAACTCTTTGATTGCGAGTTCCGTGGAGCGGTAATTTTCACCCAAAAGGGCAGCAAGGCGGGGGTCAACTTTAAAATTTGCGCTGGCAGACATCTACAAATCCTTCTTTTAAGTGCATTCTGTATCGGCAAGAGAGCCGATCTAACAAAAATAGGATTTAGGCTGCAAGAGGTGTCCACGATACAATTTTCTTATCCACAAGCTGCTTTGTGGATATGTGGATAACGACTCTATAAAAAGAAAAAGCCGCTAAGCTTTATGCTTAGCGGCTTTCAATATTTTGAATGATCAGATGCTTAGTTCTTGATCAAGGGATCAACTTCTTTCAAGTTGGTATTATTTATCTGACCAGCGCAGTTGACATCTGCTTTGAAGTCTAGGTAAACAACCTGATTGTAAGGATAGTCAGCCGGAGTAAACTTCAAGTTCGGTATGACCGACATCAAAACAGTCTCTACTTTTACTTGATTCGCTGCCAAAATACGATAGCCGATTACTTTTCCACTTGGATCAAGTGTTACGGAGAAGGCTGATTGAGCAAGGCCGCATACACCATTTGCTACCATCTCTGTCTTCAGCATATCCTTAACAGCAGACTCGCCTTGTGCATAAGTACGAGTTACGAATTGAGGTCCAGAAACATTGGCATGAGTATCGCGATGACTGGCATCAGGACTCTTATTGCCAGCGGGCTGTTGTCCTCCAGAAGTAACAGGAAGCTGTTGTGGTGCTTGACTGACTGGTAAGTCTATACCATTATCTATTCCTTTCCACGATTCATCAACATCTGCACGATTATATCCTTCAGGGATATTGGCGTTTGGATTACTTAGCTTTCCAGGAACTGTTACTCCACGAGTCGAAGTGCCTGTACTACGAACATTGGTCGCAGGCTGTTGGAGATTGCCATTAGAAGCGGGAGCACCACCTTCTAGTTCTTGGATACGGCCACGCAGGAATTGCATCTCACCTCGCATCTGCTCGATGACTTCGAGTAGATATTGGAGACGTGTAGAATCTTCATTGCTGAAGAAATCATCTGGCAAAGTTAAGCCAGAAGTAGAACCTCCTTGCGCAGTATTGGTGATGTTGACACCACTACTTTGTACACCTGCAATACGCATCCGCTCTTCCATCATACGGGCTTCTCTTTCCGTTTCACGTAAGGCACGAGCCAGTTGAATCTCTTGTTCACGACGGATAGTCAATTCTTGAAGACGAGCGATTTCTGCTTGCTTATCAGAGATTTCAGCCATTTTATCTTCTAACTCTGTTTGGAGACGAGCCATTTCGTCTTGTAGACGCTGAGACTCATCTTGAGTCTTGAGGGTCTGATCTTCAATATCTGTACGCTCTCTACCGAGTTGATCGAGCTCATTGTTTTCGCGGACTTGCTCAAGATCTTCTTCTGCCAACATCATTTCTTCGATGAGAGCGAGACGTTGATCATTGTCACGTTCGAGTTCAACTTGTTCTTGTTCTATACGACGCTCACGGTCGAGGGATTTTTGTTCCATCTCGCGCAATCTTCTTTCAAAGTCTGCGATACGCTCGCTTAGTCGTTGCTCTTCAGTTGCATTAGGATCTTGCTTAGGAGGATCAGTTGCAGAAGGCTCTGCAAAAGATTCATCACTAGCAGGAGGGGTCGCGCTATTTTCGTCTGGGAAGAATAGCCCTCCCTCACCTTGGACGCCGACATAATCCTCATCTCCTGCGGAGGCAGTATAAACCTCTTCTGAAGCTCTTGCACTAGCGATCTCGGCAGCTTCACGATCACGTTGGCGAGTTGCGCGTTCGTCGGCTAGACGTTGCTCACGGAGCTCCTCTTCACGCTGACGCATGCTGCCCAACTGTTCTTTCAGAAACTTGATCTCGTCTTCTTGCGCGATGCTAGACTGATTGGCACGTTGCTTAGCTCTTTGGCGTTCCCTATCTGCTTCTGCCATTGCATTTGGATTAGCAGTGGTAGTCATTGGTAAGCTAGCAGCAGTATTTTCTTCCTCAGAGCGAGTAACTGGCTGAGATTGCGCTGGTGGCATCTGCGGTTCAGGGCTTTCTTCAACAGCAATCGGCTGAGTCTGTGGCAGCGTTTTAGGCTCCTCTACAACTGGCTTGCTGGCTGGTGTAGCCTCGGCAACTGGAGGAGGGGTGGTTGCTGGTTGAGTAGCAGGACTTGTTGCTGGAGTACTAGCTCCACCATTAGCGGCTACATCTGAAGCTGAAGGCCGAGGATTGGCATCGTAGATACGATTACCCTGCGGATCAAGCATTTCATTGTTGAAAATACGGACTTGTGTGTAACCGTCGTTACGGTTTTCACAGTCAATATTGGGTTTGATCTCAAAGTAAACCGATTTAGGCCCTTTGAAATCACTTGCGTCCCAGCGGATATTTTTGATGATATCAGCTGCGGATTGCATGTAGCATTGTTTGCTACCTGTCAATGGCTTGACTTGAAGGACATAGCCAGAAGGATCGATTTTTACTTCGAGGTAAATACGATCCTGACCGCAACAAGCGGTTTGGGCTTCTAGTTGGGTATAGATGTAGCCTTTGACAGTATTCTTGTCATTGCTAAAAATGAAGTTTTTGGTGTTGGCCATTAACTTCGTGACATCTACCTCATCTTGAGCCCAGATGGAGTTGACACTACCTAGTACAAAGACTAGCAGTAACAATCTGAATTTCATGATATTAGAACTTTTACGTTGATTCATGTTTTGGTAGCAGAAATGAACGGATAATTATAGTCAATTTGACCGCCAATCGGAAAAAAGGACTTCTTTTATTTCCAACCATCGGACGTACACAGCGGATCGTATTTTGCAAATTGGGGCCTCAGGGCTCGCTACTCTGCTTTATGCAGGGTGTGCGACGGCCTGATCCAGACTAAACTGATAATCTCCAAAATCGCGATCTATCTCATCTAAGGTATCTAACAACTCTGCCAATGACTCCAATTGCACTAGGCGCATACGGAGCGGCTTGAAATGCGAGATTCCTTTAAAGTAATTATTATAATGTCTTCGCATTTCGCGAATACCAACATATTCTCCTTTCCAATCGACTGACATCGTCAAATGACGGCGACAGACCTCGATTCGTTCCTGCATCGTCGGTGGAGCCAAGCGTTCGCCAGTGGCGAGAAAATGCTTAACCTCTCTAAAGATCCATGGATAACCGATGGACGCTCTACCAATCATAATGCCTTGTACGCCATACTGATCAAACATCAGCTTGGCTTTCTCTGGCGAATCCACATCACCATTGCCGATGATCGGGATTTCGATATTAGGGTCATTGGCTAGTTCCCCAATTTGGGTCCAATCTGCGCTGCCCTTATACATTTGCTTACGCGTACGACCGTGAATCGAAAGTGCTTTGATGCCAACGTCTTGTAAGCGGTAAGCGACTTCTTTGATCTTGATCGTATGCTCATCCCAACCTAAGCGGGTCTTGACCGTAACCGGCAAATCAGTCTCATCGACGATCGCTTTGGTAAGCTTTACCATCTCGTCAATGTTCTGCAATATACCTGCTCCCGCGCCTTTACAAACTACCTTCTTGACTGGACAGCCAAAATTGATGTCTAAAATCTCAGGACCCGCTGCTTCAACGATCCGAGCACTATGGCGCATCGAGTCTAGTATCGCACCAAAAATCTGGATGCCGACAGGACGTTCCTCAGGATATATATCTAGTTTTTGTACGCTTTTATTGGCATCACGGATCAATCCTTCAGCACTAATAAACTCTGTATATACTACGTCTGCCCCCATCTCTTTGCACAAGATACGGAAGGGCGGATCACTCACATCCTCCATGGGTGCAAGCAAAAGGGGAAAGTCTCCTACGTCTATATCTGCGATCTTACTCATTGAATCGTTGCCCTATAGATTATCAATACTCACAATTTCCACACGGGGCGAGAAAATTCTTTCTAAAAATGAGTAAATAGAGAGTTCTTTGGCTAATTTTGGTTTCAAAGATACGAAAATAATCGCAGATTATTGATGGACAATTTTCGACAAATCTCAAAAGAAACATTGGCGAGCCACCCTCTATTGGTGCCTTTGGGAGCTTTTTTATTGTATTTGTTGTTGTTGTTGACGCTCGGCGGACTTTTGGTCAAATTGATTGCTGCTGGTACTGGTTTTGATCTCCTTAGTGCGAGTGAAGCATTGATTGCGGGCAGTAGTTCTGAATCACTCGCTGCATGGGCTTTTCGAGGCATTCAATCTGTGAACCAGTTTGCTGGCTATGGTTTGGCTGCGTTTTTACTGGCGTGGATGCTGGGCCGTCCAAGTGAAGAATTGGCTTTGCGTCCTGCTTCTACCCCCAATTTTTTGTTTTTAGCTATGTTGGCGATGGTCGCTAGTTTGCCTTTGGTGCAGCTATTGATGTTGCGGCCTGAGTATTTTACGTCTTTGGGTTTAGAGGGCCCATTCTGGGAACGCTTAATTGGGCAGGAAGGTAATGCGCAAGTTTTGCTAGAAGCCATCTTTGTCGGGGCCAATAAACCAAGCCTATTGGGCAATTTGCTTGTATTTGCGATCTTGCCCGCAATTTGCGAAGAGATCTTTTTTAGAGGGTTGATTCAGCGTCAAATCGCTCGCCACCTCAATCCGCATCTTGCTATATGGATAGCAGCAGCGATTTTTAGTTTTATTCATTTCCAGTTTCTTGGTTTCTTTTCACGTTGGGTGTTGGGAGCCATGCTAGGCTATTTCTTATATTATTCGGGCAGCCTTTGGCCCAGTATCATTGCTCACTTTTGTTTCAATGCAATCTCGGTGGTCGGAGCTTCCATTTATCCGGAGTTAGCCGAACCTGACTATCAGTTTAGTTGGGGACCGATATTGATTAGCGCAGTATTGACGACGGTCTTGATGGGCTTATATGTCCAGCAGGGTCGGACTCGTTTGCAGGAGGCAAAATCATCTCAATCAAACTCATGAATAATCTCACACAAAGAATATTGACGGCTCTGGTCGCTGGATCGATCTCCGTAGCGGCTATATTTTTTCATCCATACGGGTTGCTGGCCTTTTGTGCGATCGTCGCTATGGTAGGGCTTTGGGAGTTTATGAAAGTCATGGGAGTTGGCGAAGGGCGTTACCTTTATCCAGCACTCGGTTTTGGCTTAGCGGCTTGGGGAGTAGCTTTCAGCGAACTCTACCTTTCGGGTATTCAGGAGGTGCCTGTATCATATTACTTCCTGATTTTTCTCTGTTTATTGCCTGTGGCAGAACTCATCGCCTTGTTTAATCAGAAAGAAAAAGAGCCTGTTCCTACCTTAGGTACGATCCTTCTAGCCTTTTCTTATTGCTTTTTACCGATATTATTACTTTTCAAACTATCTGTTTCGAACGATGGGAGCACTTATGATCCGATGCTACCCTTGGGGATTCTATTTTTGACCTGGGTCCTAGATAGTGGGGCATACTTTTCGGGTCGTTTTTTAGGTAGTCATCCCCTTTTTCCACGCATCAGTCCAAAGAAGACTTGGGAGGGAGCAATAGGCGGCGCAATATTGACATTAATCCTAGCCTGGGTGCTACAAACCTACCATTCTCCGGAAAATTATAATTGGTGGATTATCGCAATTATCATTTGTGTCTTTAGCCAATTAGGTGATCTCGTAGAGTCGATGTTCAAGCGGAGTGTCCAACTCAAGGATTCTGGTAGCATTTTGCCAGGCCACGGAGGCATGTTGGATCGTTTTGATGGGATTTACTTATCGGTTCCTTTCATATTTTTCTATTTTTCAGTGCTTTAGAATGGCATTCTTGCAAGAAAGAATCGCCCCTTTTGCAATGTTTAGGTTATTGCAATTGAGGGTTTGAATCTGTTTTTGTCCTCTCTACATTTGGGGAATAATTCATGTCTGTAAAGATATTAAGACAAGAAAATAAAACAGATTTAGATATGGCAGAAACTACAGCAAATGCCACCTTGCATCAGAAGCCTTCTCCGAATGAGTCTCTCATGGCTCGTCTGAATAAGGCTGCGGACATTATCAACTTGGACCAACGCTATCGTGATATCATAGGCGTTCCGGAACGAGTTATTATTGTCAATCTTCCCGTCAAATTGGACGACGGTACTACCCGCGTATTTGAAGGTTATCGTGTAGTTCATTCTACCGTGCTAGGCCCTTCAAAAGGTGGTATTCGTTACGCTCCATTTGTGGATCTTGACGAAGTCAAAGCCCTCGCAGGATGGATGACACTCAAGACTGCTTTGGTAGGTCTGCCTTATGGTGGTGCTAAAGGAGGGATCACACTCAATCCGAAAGTTCGTTCTACTGATGAACTTGAGCGTATCACGCGTGCTTATACTCGCGCCTTGAAAGATACCTTTGGTGAGGACTCTGATATTCCGGCACCTGATATGGGTACCAGTGGTCGCGAGATGGCTTGGATCTTCCATGAATACTCTCGTACCTATGGCTATACTCCTGGTGTAGTTACGGGTAAACCTCTTCACCTCGGTGGTTCAAGAGGTCGTGTTCCAGCTACTGGTTGGGGCGTGATGGAGACTACCATGAAAGCAATCGAAAAGCTTGGTTGGGAGCCAGAAAAATGTACCTGTGCGATTCACGGTTTTGGTAATGTAGGTAGCTGGGCGGCTAAGTTGCTGACCGATCAAGGTCTCAAGATCGTCGCCGTAAGTGATCACACTGGCGCTTACTATAATTCAGATGGACTTGATGTGAGAGATATGGTTAAGTATCTCCTCGATCACGGTAGCTTAGATGGTTATAATGGTTACACCAAGATCAGCAATGACGCTTTATTAGCACTTGATGTGGACGTATTAGTACCAGCAGCGATCGAAAACACCATCACTACTGAGAATGCACATAGTATCAAAGCACGTTTGATCGTAGAAGGAGCCAATGGTCCTGTGTCAGCTGACGCTGACCACATCCTCGACGAAAAAGGGATTTTGATTATTCCTGATATCCTCGCCAATGCGGGAGGGGTAACAGTTTCTTACTTTGAGTGGGTGCAAAACCGTCGTGGACACTACTACTCTGAAGAAGAAATTCGTGACAAGGCACGCCCAATCTTGTTAGAAGCCTTTGAAAAGGTTTGGGAAGCTAACGAAAAGTACAAATGTTCTATGCGTATTGCGGCTTATATCGTTGCAATGGAACGCGTAGCAACAGGTATCGAAATGGAAGGAAACTTCTAAATAGATTTTTACACAGACTTTAAATGCGCCCTCCTTTTCTGATGAATAGGAAGGCGCTTTCCTTTTTGAAGCCTAGCCTTAGGCTGTAATAAATCCATCCAATCAAAAACGGAAAGCGAAAATTGCTACGAGCTTGATCGTAAATGCAACATGCTTTTTGCGGTCTCTAGCGTTCGGCAAGGCCGGAATAATGAAGGAGATGCCACAATTGGTAAAATTCCGATAAAAAAAATTACAATAAATAGTTTATTTTATACTATGTAAATAGGGGGAAAGGGTTTCATTTGTAGTCGCCTCAAGCTTTAGGAGTTTTGTATCAGTTAACACCTGAAATCAAAATCCTAATATGAGGAGGGCACACAAAATCGCCTCCTTGCTCTTTTGTACACTTTGTTTCGTGCAAAACACGACGCAGGCTCAGGGCTCAGAAGAGATCCCTGGACTAAAGCATTATGACAGTCAAATTTATTTCGAGCAAAATCTCGGACAATTTGCTGCCGGCATATATTACCAGACCCATCTAAATCACGCCCAGATGAGGTTTATGCAAGACGGGCCAAGTCACGCACTGGTGAGAGAACTCAAGAAGCCGAGCCTCACCAATAGCACGCCTAAGTATGAAAATTACCGCTGGATGGGCGAACAAGAAGAGGAGTATGAGGCGCTTGTCTGGAATCTTCACTTCGTTGATATTTCGCTACAGCCAGTGATATCCGGACACAATCCATTGCCGGGTAAGATCAATTATTTCATTGGTAGTGATTCTAGTCAGTGGGTCCGCGGCGCGGAACGCTTCCACGAATTGTGGTATGAAGAACTCTATCCCGGTATCGATCTCCGCTACTATGGGACTGCCGAGCATCAAATCAAGTATGATCTGATCGTCGAGGCGGGTGCGGAAACTAGCAATATCAAAATGTATCTCGAAGGCACCGAAGGCTACCAGATCAATGCCGAAGGCGAACTCGAAGTCTCTACCAAATGGGGAGTCGTCAAAGATGACGCACCCTATGCCTATCAATATATAGACGGGCAGGAAGTTGAGGTGCTAGTGGCTTATCAAGCATTGGATAGTGAACATTTGGGTTTTCAAATCAATGGCGCATATGACCGCAACTATCCCTTGATCATAGACCCAATTACGCTTAATTGGGCTAGTTTCATGCACTCTAGTGGCTCTGACGATTATGTGATGGCCACTACGCTAGATGATGATAATTATGTTTACATCTCTGGCTATACCAAAAGCCTTACTTTTCCTACTACGCCGGGCGTTTTTCAAGATGTTTATGGTGGTGGCATCGATGCCTATGTAGCCAAAATGACTCCCCAAGGCACTAGTTTGGTTTATGCTACTTATTTAGGAGGTTATGATTGGGAATTGGCATATGGCATTGGTTTGAACGCAAAAAAAGAGGTTTATATCTCTGGTTTTCTTCGTTCTACTGATTATCCGACAACCTTAGGTTCGGTGCAGCCGACCTCTGGAGGTGGTTTGGTAGAAGGCTTTGTCAGTTGTCTCAGCGTCAATGGCGATAATTTGATTTATTCCACCTACTTAGGAGGCAACGATCGGGATTACCTTTATGATATGCGGGTCAATAGCGTAGGAGAGGCTTATGTCTCAGGCTATACCTTATCAAATGACTTTCCAATCAGCTCAGGCGCTTTTCAAACGAGCCTACAAGGAAACGGAGATGCATTTGTAACCAAGTTGGCAGCGGATGGGAGTAGCGTATTGCAGAGTACCTTCATCGGTGGGAGTAATTATGATCTCGCCAATGGTATGGCGCTTCATTCCAATGGAGAGGTAATGTTAGTTGGCAATACCGGCTCGCTAGACTACCCCGTTACGGCTGGAGTGGTACAAGCAAATATGAGTACTGCGCCATCCTCATCGGTTGAAGATGCATTCATTACGAAACTTTCTGCGGATTTTAGCAGCTTACAATACAGTACTTATCTCGGCGGCACTGATACAGATGGTGCTTACTGTGTAGCGGTCAATAGTGCTGGCGAAGCCTTTGTGAGTGGGGTAACTTACTCCACGGATTTGAGCGTTAGCCTAGGCGCATATCAGCATCCAGGCAATGCTAGTCTAGGCAATGGGGATGCTTTTGTGGCACGCTTTGCGAGTGATGGTACTAGTTTAAACTATCTAACCTACCTCGGCGGTTCGGATATCGATTTTGGTAAGTCTATCGCCGTCAATAGCGATAATGAAGTCTATCTCGTCGGTGCTACCCGTTCTGTCAACTTTCCCGTTACTGCTGGCAGCAACGCTTTTGCAGGTATGTATGATCTATATGTAGCCTCTCTATCTGCTGATGGCTCGACTATCAATCAGGCTGCCTACCTAGGCGGTCAATACAATGATTATCCACGGGCATCCAGTTCTTTGCACCTACGTAGTGGCAATCAAATTACGATTGCCGCGACTACGCATAGCGCCAATATCGAATTGACCGCGGGAACTTATCAAAGTAGCAAAACCAATGGTATCAGTGATACTCCTTGGATCGGCAATCTTGAGTTTGGCGTGGTGCTCCCTGCTGAGATTAGCGAGTTAAAAGGAAAATGGGATGATTATACCGAAGGAGTCGAGTTGAGTTGGGCCAGCTTCGCAGAACGCGAAATGTTGCGTTATACGATTGAACGCCTCGTTCCCGATCAGGGCTGGCAAGAAATCAAACAACTAATCGGTCATGCTCGAGAACAAGTGCAGACCTATGAGTATATAGACCAAGATGCGACGGCTTATGGGGAAGCGAGAGTTTACTATCGTCTGAAATTTACGGGTATCGATGGCATCGGACATTATAGTAGTATGGTCTCTGTGGCGGTGCCTTTGTTGCGTGAACGTCAGTTCGTACTCCGCCCCAATCCCGCTAATGACTTTGTACAACTTTCCTTTATTACAACGCCTAGTGCTCAACTTAAATGGGAAGTCTTGGATGCTCAAGGACGATTAGTAGAAGCAAAATATCTGGCTGGTTTAAGTAAGGCCAATCGTAACACCTTGTTATTAGACCTTCAGGCCCTTAGTCCCGGTATTTATTTGGTGCGGACAACAGATGAAAATGGGCAAACCCATAGCGAAAAATTGCTCGTGAGATAGAAGTGATGATTGAATTACTGAGTTTTTGAGTTTTGATTCAACAATTCAGTAATTCAATTCTTCAACCCCTCAACAATTCTTCCTATCTTACTATATGGACAAAGCCTTGGTGATAGAACGGACTCGCCGTTGGGTCGCAGACTTCATTGTAGGTCATGATTTTTGCCCCTTTGCGGGAACGCCTCTACAACAAAATCGCATACGATTTGAATGTAGTGAAGCAAGTGATAAAGAATCCTTGATGCTCGCTCTCTGGCAAGAGGCAGCGCATCTTTTGGATCATCCAGCAGAAAAGATAGAAACCAGTATTTTGGTTCATCCGCAGGTTTTGACTGATTTTGATGAGTATTTGGATTTTCTCGGCGCTGCCGAACTATTGCTCGAAGATCGTGAGTGGGATGAAGAGATTCAGATCGCGAGCTTTCATCCAAACTACCTCTTTGAGGGAGTAGATCCAGACGACAATAGTCATTATACCAATCGCTCTCCCTATCCGATGTTGCATTTATTGAGGCAGGATAGTGTGAGTTGGGCGGTAGACCAGCATCCTGATATCGAAAGTATTCCAATACGGAACATCGAATGGCTGCAAAAGCAAAAAACTGCGGAAATCTTGCAAAAATGGAATGAATTTAAAACGTTTACTCCCGATCAATCGTTAGAATAAGTAAATCTCCAGCATATGAAAAACCATGATCGGCTTAAAGTCGCCCTTTTTGTAAGCCTATCTGTCATGTTCAGCCTTTTGGGTTATCATTTACCTAATTGGCTAGGGATGGCTGAAGATAATATGTTTGGCCCCATGTTACAGCTATTGCTCTATAGCTGGGGACCCGCGCTTGCAGTCTTGTTTTTGGTCAATATGATGTATGGAGGCGATTTGGCTAGTCTGGGCCTCAGTCGCAAAAAAATGACCTTCAAATGGTTGTTTTCGGCGATGTTCGCGCCAATTGGTTTTGTGATCGCGATGATAGGTTTAGTCTTTATCCTTGGAAATCTATTTCATATACCAGGATTTGGATTGGTAGTCTTTAGTGAAAGCAGCCTTGGTACCGTTCCAGTATTAAATCTCGTTCAATCCTTTGGAGATATTGGCGCTATGATGCCGCAGGAGATGTGGATGATGGCAGGCTTGGTATTAGTACTGGGTACGATTTGGGGCGCTACCATTAGTCTTTTATTCAATCTCAGTGAAGAACTGGGTTTCCGTGGTTTCTTACTACGTGAACTTCAGGATATGGGCTTTATTGGCAGTAATTTTGTCATTGGTGCCTTGCAAGGGATTTGGTTCTTGCCTTTACTGATCGTGAGTGTACCTGATATATTTGGCGCGAACATTTGGTATATCCCTGCTACGGTTGGCTATAGTATTGCTTTAGCGTTTCCTCTGGCTTATCTCAGTCTCAAGGGTAAAAGTATTTATACTTCCGCCATTTTTATTGGAGTACTCAATATCATTGGGCAGCTCACATATTTCTTTATTTGGGGAGAAGAGGTGCTCTTAGCTAGTCCAAGAGGTCTGACGGGTATGTTGATCCTCTTAGGAGCTACTTATATGATCCTGCGTTGGGATAAAGACTTCGTGGACAATTATGCCAGCCTGCGTTATGCTGCTGAGCCTAGCCCAGAAGAGATCAATATTATTGAAGAAGAAATAGAAGTGGAAGAAGAGGATGATGATCCCGAAAAATAAAACATAAGACATAAAACAAAAGCGGCGCGAAATATTTCGCGCCGCTTTTGTTTTATAGACAATCCTCTTAGTTAAAAAGGTTGCCGAGTTTCATTGCAACGCCCATATCACCGGCGATTTTGAGCTTACCCATCATAAATGCATTCATGGGGTTGAGATCGCCAGAAACCATTTTGTTGAGATCGTCCATATCAACCGTTACGGTACAATCTGCATCCTTATCTTCATTGGACACAACATTTTCATCGCCACTACCATCTAGGTAGATAATGCCTTCTTCCCCTTTGAAGCTAAACTTCAAGGTAGATCCTAATGCGTCTGCAGCAGCAGCCATTTTGCTTACGGTCTCGGTAGTAATAGCTAAACTCATGGTATATAAATGTTATTGAACTTTTGTGTTTATCAATTCGAATTTAGTAAAGCTCGACTGAATTTGGTAATGGAAAATATTATTTTTTCCAAATTTTCCCATTTTTATCAACTCTTCGCATACAATTGTTTCAGATTACTTACGCGTGTCTTTTAGCCCTTATCCAGTCGGAAGCAATGAGAGGCCATGTCGATGGACATAGAAGCTTCAATTGTCGGATATATGTAACAAGTCTGAAATAAGTCTACTACGGCTATTTCACCCTATTGCCGTATATCAATATTGAATACCTATTCGAGAATTCTATAAGATAGCGTGATAGGAATTCACTGTTCTTGTCTCTTTTGACTTGTTACAAAAAAAGGCTTAGGAGTTTCATTTTCGCATATTGAGGATACGCTTTCTACGAAAGGTTTTTGGCTTTTCGTTCCCTTTTCTAGCGTTCGGCAGGGCCATATCCCTAAACTCGATGGAAATAAATCCTCTGCTAATTCGACGCGAATCTCTGTTGTAAGCTTCCTTATGACCTTTTAAGACTGAGACTAAGTGAAAACTTAAAAGAGGAAAAGATACATATGACAACATTTATTCCTTGTAAATATATTTTATTCATTGTAATAAATGTAATGTGAACTTGTTTTTTTTAGAGTTGGTGATTGCCGAGCTTTATGTAGGATTATTACAGCATTCACTTCCACAAGACAAAACGATACCTATCACAAGAAAGACTGTTTTTATTGGATTTTGGAATGGAAGAAATAGAGTTATTATGCTTTGAGGCTAAGCTTGAAGTAGCTGCGCTTTTGCGTCAGCGTTTCAATAAAGTAAAGCTGAAAACAACAGTAGTAAGTCATCCGCTTGATGGGCTTAAGCTTGTTGAGGATGGCCGCTTTGACCTCGTGATCTTGGATTATGATTTGCCCGAAATTAATGGACTTGAGGTCCTAGAAAGAATTCAACTGATTGCTCCGAATCTCCCGATAGTTTTTGCCACTCATTTTAGTGATACTAAAATAGCGGTAGAAGCCATCAAAAAAGGTGCGTTAGATTATATTGCCAAAGGCGAAACGGACGTATTTCTCCGTAAAATCGAACACAACCTGCAAGATTGGCTTCATATCCATGATGCAAAAATCAATCAGCTCAACTTGATTGCTGACCTGAAAAACTATGCTCAGACGGTCGCGCATGACCTCAAAAATCCGCTTTCTACCTTAAAGGCCCTCACGAGTCTTTTGTCAATTGATGAAAATAATGAAGTCGAGATCACCAAGTATGCCTCCGCGATCGCCACTACGGTTGACAAAATGAGAGGCATCGTCGATGAACTCCTTTTGATGGCAAGCACCAAAAAGGAAGACGTTGAGTTCAAGGCATTAAACACTCACCAACTTGTCACAAGTGCAGTGGATAGACTCGATTACCTCATCAAAGATCGGTCAGCTACGGTCAAAGTGATCGATAGTTTTCCTGCCGCTATGGGCTATCCTGCTTGGGTGGAGGAAATCTGGGTCAATTTTATCAGCAATGCCCTGAAATATGGTGGACCAGCGCCTCAAATTGAAATAGATGCTGATATTTTGAGCGATGGCCGAATTCGTTTTTGGGTCATAGATAATGGGCCTGGAGTACCCTTAGAAAAGCAACAGGACTTGTTTAAGCCATTGGCGAAACTGGATTATGGCAAGACAAATGGACATGGATTGGGGCTTTCGATTGTCAAACGAATCGCAGAAAAACTCAATGGAGAAGTAGGCCTATTTAGTAGAGACGGGGAAGGCGCGCGTTTCTATTTCGTACTA
This sequence comes from Bacteroidia bacterium, assembly GCA_045106675.1. Classification (GTDB taxonomy): domain Bacteria; phylum Bacteroidota; class Bacteroidia; order J057; family J057; genus JBCAWW01. Next base: position 60,084 of record JBGCFA010000089.1, on the reverse strand, counting down.
CCTGCTGATGCAACTCAACAGATGATAGAATCTTATAAAGACAATGATCATACTCGCTACCACAAAGCTAGTTAACTTTTTTCCCTCATTTAGATGACTTTTTATGTTGCCGTTCCCCCTTTGGGGAACGGTTTTGCTTTATCTTTTAGCTAGGCTAATTGTAAAAATTTAGTATATATGTAAAGCTAAAGATTGATGAAATGAGAGAGATCGTTGTATTGACGGGAGCAGGTATCAGTGCTGAGAGTGGTTTGAAAACCTTTCGCGGTGCTGGTGGATTGTGGGAAGGCCATGAAGTTACGGAAGTCGCTTCGCCCCAAGGATTTGCACGTAATCCCGAATTGGTGTTACGCTTTTACAACGAAAGGCGAGCCCAAGCCCGTGAGGCCCAACCTAATGCAGGGCATCATGCTTTAGTCGAATTGGAAAAGCATTTCAATGTGCAAATCATCACCCAAAATGTAGATAATCTACATGAAAGGGCGGGTTCAACTCGTGTGCTTCATCTCCACGGAGAACTCAATAAAGTACGTTCGGTGACCAACGAAAACTATGTGGTCGAGACTGAAGACGATATTCAATTGGGAGACCTCGCCCCTGATGGCGGGCAATTGCGACCTCACATTGTATGGTTTGGCGAGTCCGTCCCCAAGATTGTAGAAGCGGCCCAATTGATGGCAAAAGCAGATATCGTGCTGATCGTCGGCACTTCTCTCGTGGTTTATCCAGCCAATACTTTGGTGGAGTACGCTCCATTTGGCATCCCGATCTACGTGGTCGATCCCCACAAACCCGAGTTATATGGATTAGACAATGTCGTGTTTATCGAGGAACCGGCTTCCATTGGCGTTCCACTTTTAGTGGAGCAGTTGGCTTCGGGAGGGACTGCTTAGGATTACTGCTTCGCAGAACGCTAGAAATCATCTCAGCCTAATGAATTTATAAGTCCGTGATCTGTTGATGCGAAACGTTCCGCGAAGCGGCTAAGATCACTTTGCTCTTGATTTCATTTCACTCAAGCGGGACTTACAACGGTTTTCCAACCCACTCTGATACCAATAATCATCATAGGCTAGAGCGGCCTCATAATATTCGCGTGCTTGAGGGAGTAAAGCTTTACTAAAAGCGATTTCGCCGAGATAATATTGAGCATATGCTTGCAACCACTTTTGCTCCTCTACGGATTCTTGGGCACTTGCTTCATAGTAAGTCTGGGCTTTGCTAAGCAGATTTTGGGCATGATATAATCTGCCGAGACGATAGCGGAGTTCAGTCCGTTCTTCTGCGTTTAGGTCTAAACTCTTTTGCTCCAATGCCAATAGTAATGCCTCTGCTTTACTAAAATATCCTCCGTCGTAGTAGTTGCGAGCTCTAAATAAGTCTTTTAAGGCTTTGCTTGGAGTGTTTTGTTCAAAACGTTTGGCTAAATGAGCTGCGTATTCATCTTGGTCAAAACCTGAATCCTCTCCGCTATTGATCAGCTCAAAATATCTTCTACCTTGAGTATCTGCGCCATTGAGAGTGTAGGACATGCCCAATCTAAAGCAAGCATCTGTGCGAAAAAGCGCGCCCTTATAGGTCTCTAAAAATCGTTTGAAATAAGGATATGCTTGGGCATAATTGCCTCGATAATAGTAGGCCTTAGCTAATTGATAGTCCCAGTAAGGCATTTTAAGGCGCTCTAAATCAGTGGTCGCGATTTGGTTTTGTAGTAAGACCAGTGCTTTCTCTGTCTGCTTATTTTGCATATAAGCCAGCGCAGAAAAATAATCCACTACGGCTGATTTACCTTTGGTTTTGCGGGTCGAGATCAAGCGTTCTAGCGCAGCCTGACTCTGATTGAGCATGATTTTTTCGATATAACTCGCAAAGAGATCTGCTTCTATGATCATGAAGCCTTCTTTACTTTGAGACGCGAGACTGAGTTGTTTCAAACCTTGTTGAACGTCTCCTTCATAACCAAGCGTCTCGGTTAGCCAAAGGTAGCGAGAGGGAACCGCCCCAAACATGGCGTTGAAAACACCTAAGACTTTGTTGATTGCAGGATCTTGTGGAAAGAGTTTGGCCTGTTCAATGGCGTAATTGCGGCCACTACGAGCATATTGTACAGCGGTAAAGTAGTTTTCTTTGAGGAACTCGACGGCAGCCCTTTTGCAATGAATCTCTGCTAGGAGTAAGCGCTTTTGTGGATCAGTATCTGATAGCTTTTCAATAATCCCCTCGTAAGTTTTCCAGTTGCTCCTCATCTGGCGAAAATACTGATTGTCTTGGGTCGCTAGAAATTGATAAACGGAGATACTAAGACGATAATAAGCGGCATGCGCTGGCGAGGAGGAGAGCTGATGCAATTGGTTGCTTGCCCGTTCAAATTGAAGATTGAGGATAGCAAGTTCTATTTCCCCACGGGTGGTTTCGGAGGATTTAGTTTGGGCCAGTAAAGAAGAATTACAACAGAGCAGGCAGATCAGGATGAGCGTTCCTGTAAGGAGCCTAAGCATGAAAGGGAGCAGGATAAAAAATATATGGCCACCACAGACCGGAGTCCCTGGTGGCCACCTTCAAATATGTTCTCTGACTATTTAGTAGGAATAGTTTCCCGCGCTTCATCAAAGAAGGTATCATCAACTAGGATACGGCCACAGTTCTCACAGTGAGCCATCCGGGTGCGTTGTTTGAGTTCAATACGTACTTGAGGAGGGATGATAGAAAAACATCCACCACAAGCATCACGGTCTACAGCTACAACGGCAAGGCCATTGCGCATGTTTTTACGGATCTTGCGATAGCCATTGAGGTAGCGTTCAGCAATATTGCCGGAAGCCTTTTCTATCTCTTTATTGAAGCGAGCCTCTTCTTTTTCCGTTTCGGCGATAATGACTTCGAGTTCTTTTTTCTTTTCCTCGAGTTCTTCTTTCTTATTATCTACCTGTCCAGCAGTTTGAGTATGGAGATCTTCTTTTTGTTCGATCTGCTCACCAAACTGGCGAATCTTCTTTTCAGAAGTTAGGATCTCAAGATTGGCATATTCAATCTCTTTGCGAAGGGCCTCGTATTCACGATTGTTCTTCACGTTCATCTGCTGCTCCTCATATTTCTTGATTTGCCCAGTGAACTCTTCGATTCTGGCTTTGCGGGTACTGATTTCTCCTTTGAGACGATCAATATCTTCCTGAATACGAGTCTTACGGTTGACAAGACCTTCGAGGTCATCCTCAAGATCGCTTACTTCTTCAGGTAGAGAACCGCGAAGGCGGAAGATTTCATCCAACTTAGAGTCCAAGACCTGTAGGAGAGAAAGTGCTCTCAGTCGTTCGACAACAGGATTATCCATATGCTAATTGTAAATGGTTTGTAAGCTGAAAAGCGGTTAAAAATAACGGACGGGATTAGTCCGCTGCGCTGACAAATGGAGCGCAAATTTAGGAAATTTTTTGGACAAATATTCATGTATCAGTTCTGAGGTAAATTGCTCAGACTCATAGTGTCCAATATCCATGAGTAAGAACTTACCTTCACTGTCGAAGAACTTATGGTAGGTGATGTCTGCGGTTACTAACGCATCTGCACCTGCCTGTTCCGCATCGCGGGTCAAAAAACTACCTGCTCCGCCGCAAACGGCTACTTTGTGGATTGTTTCTTTTACGCTATCCGCGTAACGGATCCCTCCACAAGCAAATGTTTCTTTGACCAAGGCTAGGAAATCCATCTTAAGTAAGGGCTCTGGTAAAAAACCAATCATCCCTGACCCATAGATCGTCTCTCCTGGTCTTGCGGATTTGGGACGAAGAAAATCAATTTTCTCCAGTCCCAATTTTTCCGCTATTCGTTGATTAACTCCATCTCTGACATTGTCCAAATTGGTATGGCAGGCATAGAGCGCTATATCATGTTTTACCGCAGCGATGATTGTGCGACTCACATAGTCCTCTCCATTGAGGCGTTTGCGAGCGCCAAACCAAATTGGATGGTGCGCGATGATGAGGTTGATATTTTTATCTAGGGCCTCCTGTATTACGTCTTCAGTCATGTCCAGGTTTATCAATACACCTGTGACTTCTTGTTGGGGATTACCCACCAAGAGACCGACATTGTCATACGATTCCGCAATCGGAGGAGGCGCCCAAGCCTCTAGTACATCGGCAATATCCTTTACGATCATGCACCCAGTTTACGCTTGACTTCCCTAACACGGAACGATTCAATCACATCACCGGTTTGGATATCGCTGTAGTTATCAACCATACAACCGAACTCATAGCCATTGTTGACATCTTTGACGTCATCTTTGTAGCGTTTGAGAGAGTTGAGCTTACCTTGGTGAATTACGACGCCCTCACGAATAACACGTACTGGATCGTTTTTGGTAATCTTGCCACTAGTTGCATAACAACCTGCGACCATACCCACCTTGGTAACTTTGAAAGCTTCTCTTACTTCGGCAGTACCCAAAATTTCTTCTTTGAGTTCTGGTGAAAGCAAACCTTCGAGTGCATCCTTGACATCATTGATGGCATCGTAGATGACGCTATAGGTCCGGATATCTATTTCTTCGCGTTCGGCAAGGCCGCGAGCCTGTGCATTTGGACGAACGTTGAAGGCCAAGATTACGGCTTCCGAAGCAATGGCAAGGTTTACATCTGCTTCACTAATGGCACCAACGCCTTTGGTGATGATGTTGACCTGTACCTCTTCAGTAGAGAGTTTTAACAAGGAACCTGCGAGGGCTTCGACCGAACCATCTACATCACCACGAATGATAATGTTGAGTTCTTTGAAGTTTCCGATCGCGCGGCGACGAGTAATCTCCTCTAGTGTAATATGCTTGGTATGACGGAATTGCTGCTCACGGTAAAGCTCACTACGTTTCTGAGCGATATCACGAGCTTTGCTACCATCTTCAAATACGTGGAATTTATCACCAGCAGTAGGCAGACCATTAAGACCCAATACCTGTACAGGCATAGCTGGTCCTGCTTCCTTGACACGTTCTCCGTTTTGGTTGATCAAGGCACGAACCTTACCGTAATGAATACCGGCTACTAGCTCGTCTCCGACTTTGAGGGTACCGTTCTGCACGAGCAGGGTAACTACATTACCGCGACCTTTATCAATCCGAGACTCAATTACGACACCGAGTGAACGGCGATCTGGATTGGCTTTGAGGTCAAGGATATCGGCTTCAAGGATTACTTTTTCGAGTAGATCTTCAACGCCTTGGCCTTTGAGAGCCGAGATTTCTTGGGATTGGAACTTACCGCCCCAATCTTCGACCAAGATATTCATTTCTGAAAGCTGCCCTTTGATACGTTCTGGGTCGGCTCCTGCTTTATCAATCTTATTGAAGGCGAAGATCATTGGCACTTCCGCTGCTTGGGAGTGATTGATTGCCTCCTTGGTCTGAGGCATCACTGCATCATCAGAGGAGATCACAATGATCGCGAGGTCAGTTGCTTTTGCACCACGAGCACGCATGGCGGTAAAGGCTTCGTGACCGGGAGTATCAAGGAAAGTTACGTGTCTTCCACTACTCAATACCACCTCATATGCACCGATGTGCTGGGTGATACCTCCTGCTTCCCCTGCGGTAACGTTAGCTTTGCGCAGGTTGTCAAGAAGGGTTGTTTTACCGTGGTCAACGTGTCCCATCACCGTAATGATTGGGTTACGAGCTTTGAGGTCTTCTGGTGCATCAGCCTCATCTTCAAATTCGAATTCTTGCTCGGTTACATCGACGAAGTTGGCTTCATAACCATATTCTTCAGCAATGATCGAGAGAAGTTCAGCATCGAGACGCTGGTTGATCGAGATCATGTTCCCTAGCTCAAAGGACTTTTTGATAATCTCATTCACGGGTACTTCTAACAGGTCAGCAAATTCATTTGCTGTGATAAATTCTGTTAGGTCTAGTACGCGTTCCAGTTCTAGATCCTCCTGTGCCTGCATCTCACGACGTTGGGCGGCGTCATCACGTTTGGCACGGCGTAAACGCTGGCGATTACGTGATGGGCTTTTGCCCATTTGAGACAGGGTATTACGGATAGAAGCATCGACTTCTTTTTGCGTAGGCTTCTCTTTTTTGCCACCGCGACTAGCAGCTCCTTTGTTGGCTGCGTTGTCTTTGTTTGCAACATCCTCTTTGACAGCAGGGTTGCGTTTACGTTTACGACGACGACGACGCTTTTTCTTCGCATCTCCGTCAGCCTCTCCGTCTCCGGATTTATTATCAGCCGTTTTCTTGGCGTCATCTTTCTTTTTGGGCCTCATGCCTGGCAATTCGATCTTGCCGAGGACTTTGAGTCCTGATAGCTCAGGTGTTCGATCACCTGCGCGCATGATTTCTTCCTCTTCAGGAGCAGCATCCTCCTTTGCGGGAGTTTCTGGCTTCTTTTCTGCTTCTATAGGGGCTTTTTTAGGAGCCTGAGGTGTTTCTTTCTTAGCTACAGGAGCTGATTCTGTTTTTACCTCTTCAACCTTCGGTTTAGTTTTCGCTTCAACTACCTGCTTCGGTTTCTCTGGCGCAACAGGCTTTTTAACCTCTTCTACCTTTGGTTGGGGCTTTTGTTCCGCAACTGGTTCGGGTTTGGGCTCTGGCTTAGGCGCAGGAGGTGCCTTAGGTGTTTCTTTGACCGGTGCAGGGCTTTGTTCTGCTTTAGGTTTCTCTGGTGCTTTTTTGCCTCCCTTTTTTAATTCGTTAAGGTCGATTTTGCCCAATACCTTAAGTCCTCCTGTATTTGGATCTTCCTTAGGCGGCTCCTCTTTTGCTTGAACCTTTGGTGGTTCGATGGGAGTTTCTACCTGAGGCTTTTCTTCCGGTTTAGAGGGAGTAGGAGTAGGGGTTTCTACCTTAGCAACGGGTGGGGGTGGAGTAGCAGGGGCCTCAGTACGACGTCTTGGGGTAGCACCCGAAGTAAGATTGCTCCGTAGTTGATCTGCGGAGACAGCGTCTTGTTCAGGTGATTCTACCTTTGCTTCAGGAGCAATACCAGTACTAGAAGGTTTAAGGTTAGATTGAACTTCGAGCTTACGTTGCTCATTTATAAGTTCAGCCTTTTCCTTCATCAGCTTTTCGGAAGCAAACTCCTTAAGGAGGAGATCATAGAGATCCCCAGGGATTTTGGTGTTAGGGGAGCTATCTACATCATGTCCCTGCTGCTGTAGATGATCCACCAGAATACCAGTCCCTACGTTTAATTCTTTAGCGACTTTGAATAAGCGATAAAATTTTCTTCCCGCCATGCTTCGGTTTTTGGGCTAATATGTTATCCACCAACGATTTACGTGTGAATATACTTGATTTTTTCAAAAATAAGAACCTGGGAACAGTCAAATGCCCATCCCAGGTGGGAGTAATTTCTTACCCGCTCAAAATATCATCCGTGCCGAGGTGATATGTTACATGTCAAATAAAATAATTGAATGAGACATAGTCATATACTCTAGTCGTCAAATTCTGCTTTCAGCACGTTCAATACATGAGCGATGGTTTCTTCTTCAAGGGAAGTTCTGCGTACCAATTCCTCTTTAGAGAGAGATAGGACACTCTTGGCTGTATCACAACCAATACGCTTCACCTCGTCGATGACCCACTGTTCAATTTCATCCGTAAATTCATCCAAATCGACATCTTCTTCGTCTGGATCTAATTCACGATATACGTCTATTTGATAATTGGTCAGCTTGCTGGCCAATTTGATATTTAAACCATTTTTACCGATCGCCAAAGAGATTTGATCGGGCTTTAGAAACACTTGCGCATGTACCGCTTCTTCATCTAGTTTGATGCTAGATATCTTGGCGGGACTCAATGCACGTTGGATATACAACTGCAAGTTGTTTGTGTAGCTAATAACATCAATGTTCTCGTTCCGCAACTCGCGGACAATCCCATGAATACGACTACCTTTCATACCTACACAAGCACCAACTGGATCGATACGATCATCATAGCTCTCTACAGCTACTTTGGCGCGCTCACCTGGCTCACGAACAATACCACGAATAGTGATCAGTCCGTCAAAGATCTCAGGAACTTCCTGTTCGAAGAGTTTTTCTAGAAATAGAGGAGATGAGCGTGAAATAATAATCCGAGGATTACTATTACGCATATTGACTTCCATAATCACAGCTCTAAGGGTATCTCCCTTGCGGAAGCGATCCTTAGGAATCTGCTCATTGCGTGGCATTGTCAATTCGTTGTCCTCATGTAGGACTAAGATTTCGTTTCTCCATACCTGATAGACTTCGCCAACAATGACGGTACCTACCAAATCTTGATATTGAGCTACAATAGTAGCTTTTTCTAGATCACGTATCTTTTGGGTAAGGGTCTGCTTGGCAGTCTGTACGATCTTACGACCAAAGGAAAAGAAGTTGATCTCTTCAGCCAGGTCATCTCCTACTTCATAATCAGGATCAATCAGAAGCGCTTCTGAAAGCGGAATTTGTTGTGTTTCGTCTTCGAGGTCAAAATCTTCTACAACTTCGCGTTCGCGAAAGCCTTGAATATCTCCCTTGTCGACGTTTACAATAATTTCGAAGTTTTCGTCAGAACCGTACTCTTTACGGATCATGGTACGAAATACCTCTTCCAATACTCCCATTAGGGTAGCTCGGTCTATGTTTTTGAAGCGCGAAAACTCAGTGAACGCTTCAACTAGGTCTATTTTAGTATCTACTACTTTTTTACGTGCCATTAGAAAATGATAATGACTTTAGACTCTTTAATTTCGCTAAACGGAATTTGTTTGGGCTCATCGATCAGTGGTTTTGGTTTTACACTTTTATTTTTCCCTTTGTGTTCTGCAAAAGGTTCGAGTGTAATACTTTCTTCCTCTACGGCGAGCAACTTGCCCTGCAACTCATGTCCTCCATGATTGATCACCGAAAGGTGTCGACCAATGTTTTGGATATACTGACGATGTAGTTTTAGAGGGAATCCAATTCCTGGTGAAGATACCTCCAAGCGATACGGGAAATCCAACTCCCTCACTTCCTCTAAAACAAAACCCACTTTGCGACTCAGCTTAGTACACTCCGAAAGACTAATACCTTGATCAGTATCGACTCTTACGAAAAGACTACTCATTTTGCCCCTTTTCAGCGATACATCCACCACAAAGGCATCTGGATTCACTTGGGCAACTGTTTCGGCTATAATGGACTGGACTGCTTCTGTCAGCATATACAAAAAAATAAGGGAGAAAAACTCCCTCATGGAAATTCAGAATATGGGGCAAAGATAGACATTTTTGCCAAAGAATATCAAATCTCAACTTAAATTCGTGATCGCCTTATAAATGCGTCAACTAAATGCCTCAATTTCTTCTTTCTTTCTGGCAAAAATACCGCCACCATCTACGGGAAACCACCTTTTTATCGATACCTGTAATTGTGGGGCAGTTGGGGATGACGATGATGGGGGTAATCGACAATCTGATGATTGGCAAATTGGGGGTGATCCCCTTGTCTGCCGCTTCCTTGGCTAATGCTGATTTGATTATTTTTTCGGTGATAGGCTTAGGGATAGCATTTGCCATTTCACCTTTGGTGGCTGCTGCTAAAGGCGCCAAAGATAATGTCTTAGTCGGCGGGTACTTTAGGCACGGGATGTGGGTGGGCTTAGGTACTGGGGTAGCTTTAGGAGGGATTATCTGGGCAAGTATATATGTATTGCCTCATATGGGCCAACCCGTTCAAGATTTGGCGTTAGCGACTAGCTACCTCAAAATACTTAGTCTAAGTGTACTGCCTTATATGTTGTTTTTGACAGCTAAGCAGTTTGTTGATGGACTTTCTTTGACTGTACCGGCAATGCTGATCACCTTAATCGGACTCGCTACTAATGTGTTTGGTAACTGGTTATTGATCTATGGCAATGCTGGTTTTCCTAAGCTTGGACTAGATGGAGCAGGCTATGCAACTCTATTTAGTCGTGTGCTAATGATGGTTATGATGTTAGTTTATGTGCTATTTCGGCCTCAGTTTAGACGATATGGGGTGCTTAAAGATTGGCGTTTGTTTGATATGAGTCTCGTGCGCAAGATTTTAAGCATCGGTTTTCCTTCTGGCTTGCAATACTTTTTTGAGGTTGGTGCCTTTGCTGGTGCGGTAGTGATGGTTGGCTGGCTGGAAGATGGGAGTATCAATCGCTCTGCACACCAGATTGTGATTCAATTAGCTGCAATTACCTATATGTTAGTAGCAGGATTATCTGCGGGAGCAGCGATCAGGGTAGGGGAGGCCTTCGGGCAACGCGACATCAAATCAGTTAGATTAGCGGGTATGGCAGGGATCTATTTAGCGGTGATACTGATGATCGTAGCTTCCATCATTTTGATCATGGGGAGAGACTTCTTTCCAGCTCTCTTTGTCTCTGATACTAAGGTCTTAAAGCTAGCTTCTGGCTTAATGGTAATTGCGGGCTTATTTCAGCTTTTTGATGGTATACAGGCGGTGGGGATCGGAATTTTGAGAGGTATTCAGGATGTGAAAATTCCTACGCTACTAGCATTCATCATTTATTGGCTGGTGGCCTTGCCCTTAGGTTACATATTTGGTTTTACTCTCGGAGGTGGTCTAGAAGGGATTTGGTACAGTCTAGTAGTAAGTTTATTTCTAGCATCGGTGGTGTTGACGTGGCGATTTTGGCGATTGACCCAAAACAAATAGACAATTAAGACTTATCTACTATTTTTGATTCAGAACTTGGAAATCGAATTTTTTTAGGAGTGAATCTTTTGAATACCGAAGTGTAAGATCATCATCAAGAAGCAACGGTAAAAAAGATACATTTTGTACTGTTTTACATTTACATGGAGCTGGAAAAGCAACGTTTTCGAAGCGAATACTTGCTCGAATCTGCGCACAAGACTCTCCAAGCTGGAACTGTAACAGCATGGTTGAGCCTACCAGTTATCGCTGGTCTTATGTTACAGGATCACTATTTGTTGGGACTAGACAATATCTGGCCCTGGCGTCTTCTTGGTGGTTTTCCTTTCTGGATTTTTTTGGGTTATCGCTACTTTTTTGCTAGTCGATTGCCCAAGCTTGCTATACCATTAAATATAGTCAACATGATCGGCATTTTGCTGATGATGGCTGGGATTGCTATTACGGTTTTGATTGATCCTGCTGCGAGTCTGCTCAATCAATATGGTGTGAGTGTAGGACTTTTGACGGCACTTTTTATTTGCTTGATCATTGCGGTTGGGGCTCGTAAGGGCTTGGTGTACTTGATACCCTCAGTATTAATATTGGCCTCTCTTGCTTTATTTATTTGGGGCGGAGAAATCGGTGCCGAACGATTCGGGTTTTTATCTAACAGCTATATTATAGGTATTCTGGTCATCATTTTTGCCATCGTACAAGATCGCCGTCAACTCAATGATTTCTTTTTGAGAAAGAAAATTGAGTTAAGAGAAAGTCAGCTTTCTCAAAAAACCAGCGAATTAGAGATTCTTAATCAAAGTCTGGAGAGTTTTAGTTATACCGTTTCGCATGACTTGCGTGGACCTCTTCGCAATATGATCGGGCTTAGTACCATCTTACAACGCAAGACTAAAGGCGAGACTGAGTTTGCCGAAATTACGGATACAATCATCTCCAACGCTTATAAGATGAATAAATTGGTGGATGACATCTTGTCCTTCTCCAAAGCGACCAATCAACCCCTAAAGCCCCAAAATCTCGATATGCACTGCTTGTTCGGCGAGGTCTTTCAAGAGCTCCGGCCAAATGAAAATGGCCGAGATATTGAATTTATATTAGAACCTCTCGAAGCCGCTAGTGGTGATCCTGCTATGATCAGACAGGTTGTCATCAACCTCCTTAGCAACGCTTTGAAATATACTCGTAATAAAAATCATACTCTTATATCTGTCAGCGGTAAACTTGATCCCCAAGGAGCGTACTATTATCAAATTCGAGATAATGGTGTTGGCTTTAATCCCGAACAAAAAACGCGTCTCTTTATGCCTTTCAGTCGTTTGCATGAAGGAGGTGAATTCGAAGGTAATGGCGTGGGGCTTGCTTTCATCCAAAAAATCCTAGAACGCCATCATGGCGCGATATGGGCAGAAGGACAGGAAAACGTAGGTGCTACTTTTTCCTTTACCTTGCCTATGCAAACATTGGGTAACTAAGATTTATACGTCTTCTCTTTGATTATCAGTGGGTTAAAGGCTAATTAAACATTCAATTAGTTGATTTTTTTCCATCTCTGGAAATACTTCTGTAAGATTATATATAGAGAATTGACACCCATAGAGGAAATAGGCACATTTCATTTTTTTATTAACACAATAGAAGATAGGATTTAATGGTTGAAAGGAGGAAGGAATCCTCAGGCTCAAAACGCCTGAAGGGTACCTATATACTTTCTAGCCTAGAGGAGAAGGAGATTGAATTAGCCCGTTTAGAAAAGCAAGCAGGAGCCATGCCTCAGCAAGAGCTCAACTTGATGATCCGGCATGGGCTGATGCCAGGTATGCATGTCTTAGATGCTGCCTGTGGTCCTGGAATTACCTCTGGCTTGATTCATGATTTTGTCGTTCCTCAAGGAGGCTCTGTAACAGGTATTGATCAAGATGATACACTCTTGCGGATTGCTACTGGATTGACACGTAATCAGGGCAAAAAGATTGACTTTGTTAAAGGAGACGTTTATGATTTGCCCTTCGAGGAACGCTTCGACTTTATTTATTGTCGTTTTCTTTTTCAGCATTTGGCCCAGCCGGTCCAAGCGCTAAACTCGATGATTAGAGCATTGAAACCAGGTGGTATATTAAATATCATCGATGTCAATGATGACTGGTTATTCCTTGAACCTAAGGTCCCTGCCTTTGATGAACTTTGCCGATTAGCCCGAAAATATCAAGCTGGTATGGGCGGCAATAGGCTGATAGGAAAGGAGTTACGTAGTCTGCTGCTAAAGGTTGGACTAGGCCAAATCGCAACAGATGTGATGATGGTCAATTCAGATATCCTCGGCTTAAACACATTTCTTGAATTAACCACCTTTTTTAAAAGGGAAATAGTCATCCAAGGTGGCGAGAACCCTGCCCCCTTAATTAATGCCATCAAAGCTGCCTGCGATAAAGAAGAAGTCTTTGGCGCTTGCGGCATCTTTTCTGTTTCTGGCCATAAACTTCCTAATACCGCATAATACGTAAGTGCATTAATCTTCCTAAATCCTTCAACCCTGCTCAAAATGAAAATCACCGATTCCCACAATCGGCTCTTGGTCTATCCTATCCAAGATTCTTCTGACCTAGAAGCTGTCTATCGCCTCACCTATGAAACCTATTTACGAAGAGGAATCTGTCTTCCTAATAAGGAAAAGGTATTGATTCATAATCGAAGCTTAGACGAGGTAGAGAATACTTGCATCCTTATCGCTAAACAAAACGGACAAATCGAAGCTAGCTTATCTTTGACCATCGGTCAGACTCAAGAGGAGATCTATAATTTTGATGTTTTTAAGGAGGATTTACAATCTGAGCCGCTCGAAAATGCCCCGTTTTTTTCCGGATGGCGTTTGGCAGTGCGTAAAGAGGGGCCGCATTCGCGTTTTGTCGTATTGCAACTGATTCTTAAAGGCATGCAGTACTTACTTCAAAAAGGGGTGACATTTGGGTATATGAGTTTTAGGGAGGAACATCTGCAATTTTATAGACGCATTTTGCCTGAAGGTTATATGATTGGAAGAAGGCAGAAAGAAACCGAGCTGATCAATTCTGAGCTTTGTATGTGGAAATGCTACATCTCCGAGGAAGGCTATACCTTCTTACATCAATTGGTCTTACGCTTGAGTGAACGCTGAGTATCAGGCCCTAGGCAAAATTGGGAACGATTAAATTGTTCTAATTTAGGATGATTTTAAGCTAAGATTCCTGTATTTTTGTGTTTAATAAATTTTAGCATCACAATATGGTTTTTGACTTAGAAATGATTAAGCAGGCATATGCGGACCTGCCTGGTAAAATTGCTGCCGCTCGCGAGATGCTCGGACGTCCGATGACGCTTACCGAGAAAACCTTATATGCTCACCTTCATCCCGACACGCCTCCGCGTGAATATAGTCGTGGTGAAGACTATGTCGATTTTGCTCCTGACCGAGTTGCCATGCAGGATGCTACTGCTCAAATGGCCTTGCTGCAATTTATGATGGCTGGTAAGCCAAAAGTTGCAGTTCCTTCTACTGTACACTGTGATCACTTGATCCAAGCCAAAATAGGCGCTGATCAAGATCTTGATACTGCAATTACTACTAATAAAGAGGTATATGACTTCCTCGCTGCAGTTTCTAATAAATATGGTATCGGCTTTTGGAAGCCCGGTGCTGGTATTATTCACCAAGTAGTACTCGAAAACTACGCGTTCCCCGGAGGGATGATGATCGGAACTGACTCGCATACTCCCAATGCTGGTGGCCTCGGTATGGTCGCTATCGGTGTAGGTGGTGCTGATGCAGTTGATGTCATGGCCGGTATGCCTTGGGAACTGAAAATGCCCAAAATCATTGGGATAAAGCTCGTTGGTAAATTAAATGGCTGGGTTTCTCCTAAAGATGTCATCTTGAAAGTAGCTGGTATCCTGACTGTAAAAGGTGGTACCGGTGCTATCGTAGAATATTTTGGCGAAGGTGCTCGCTCAATGTCTTGTACCGGAAAAGGTACCATCTGTAATATGGGTGCTGAGATTGGTGCGACGACCTCTACTTTTGGGTATGACGAGTCTATGTCTCGTTATTTAGGAGCTACCGGCCGTGCCGAACTCGCCGCTCTAGCTGACCAAGTTGCAGAACACCTAACGGGTGATGCTGAAGCTTATGCTGAGCCTGAAAAATACTTTGATCAGGTTATTGAGATCAACCTCTCAGAACTTGAACCCCATATCAATGGACCATTTACGCCAGATGCGGCTTGGCCACTTTCTCAGTTTGCTACTGCCGTTCGTGAAAACGGATATCCTCAGGAACTAGAAGTTGGTTTGATTGGTTCTTGTACCAATTCATCATACGAAGATTTGGACCGTGCCGCTTCTATCGCGAAACAGGCCGTCTCCAAAAACCTCAAAGCGAGATCCGAATTTACCGTAACTCCCGGCTCCGAGTTGGTGCGTTATACAGTAGAACGTGATGGTTTGCTAAATGCCTTCGAAAAAATTGGTGGTGTAGTACTCGCAAACGCTTGTGGACCGTGTATCGGACAGTGGGCGCGTCATACAGACGATCCTGATCGCAAAAACTCCATCATCACTTCTTTCAACCGTAACTTCAAAAAGCGTAATGATGGTAACCCCAATACACACGCTTTTGTCGCTTCTCCAGAGATCGTAACTGCTTTTGCGATTGCAGGTGATTTGACTTTCAATCCATTGACAGATACGCTGATCAATCAAGATGGCCAAGCAGTTAAGCTTGATCCACCTACAGGAGAAGAACTTCCTTCTAAAGGCTTCGATGTTGAAGATGCTGGCTTTATTGCTCCATTTGAAGATGGTAGCGGTATCGAAATCAATGTCAATCCTACTTCTGAACGTCTAGAGCTTCTTACTCCATTTAGTGGATGGGACGGTGGCGATATCAAAGGCTTGCGTCTATTGATCAAAGCTTTTGGTAAGTGTACCACTGACCATATCTCTATGGCTGGCCCGTGGTTACGCTATCGTGGACACCTTGACAATATCTCTAACAATTTGATGTTGAGTGCGGTCAATGCTTATACAAAAGAGGCTAATACCAAAAATCAAGTAACGGGAGAGTATGGTGAAACTCCAAAAGTAGCTCGTGCTCACAAAGAAGCGGGCGTAGAAATGATCATCTTCGGTGATGAAAACTACGGTGAGGGTTCTTCACGTGAACATGCTGCGATGGAGCCACGTCATATGGGCGTTCGTGCGGTAGTCGTGAAGTCATTTGCTCGTATTCACGAAACGAACCTTAAGAAGCAAGGTGTATTGGCTTTGACCTTTGTCAATCCTGCGGATTATGATTTGGTTCAAGAAGACGATGCGGTTGATGTGATTGTGCATGATCTTGCTCCTAAGAAGCAAGTCAAACTAGTTCTCAACCACGCTGACGGTAGCAAAGATGAGATCATGACTAAGCAAACGCTTAATGCTGCTCAGATTGAGTGGATGAGAGCAGGTAGTGCATTGAATAAGATTCGCAAAGACAATGGCGCTTAAGCATTAGCTAGCGTTTGATACATAATAAAACCGCCGCAGGTCTGAGACTTGCGGCGGTTTTCTGTTTTATAAGATTGATATGATGTTGCTATTGTTTGATCAATTTGTTGACGACACTGCGATCTTTGGCTCGCCAAAGGACAGTGTAGATACCGTCTGGTAAATCTGACAAATCAATCTGTGTCGCTTGTGCTTGAGTCAATACTAGATTTTCTGAACGAACGACTCGTCCTTGAGTATCAAATATTTGTAGTTGACCTCTATCGTTCGCCGAGTAGGCGATCTCCAAAAAGAAGATACTCGTTCCCGGATTAGGGAAAATATGCAAGCCTTCCTGATAGAGTACATCTTGGCCAATAGCAGTGTTGAAACCTCGTACCTCAATGGTGGTAGAAGCAATATCAGTACAGCCATCAGCATTGGTTACTGTAAGGATGACTGTAAAGGTATCGACCAAAGCATAGGTATGAGTCGGGCTTTGCACCGTAGAAGTCGCACCATCTCCAAAATCCCACGCCCAACTGACGGCATTGGTAGTCTGGTCTGTAAAATCAACTTGACTGCTCCAGGGGAGGTTGATTTGGTTGGTGCTAGCCGTAAAGCTTGCGTTCAAATTACCTGTACCGACTTGGACTGGTACTTGGACGCGATCACACATAGAAGCAGAGCTCAATTGCCAATCATAGAAGTAAGGATAAAAAACATCACCCGCTTGATCTAGTGTGGAGGATTTTACTTCCATCATACCGCTAGTAAAATAGGGGTAGGAAATGTTATCTGAGCTAACAAAAAGATTGCCTGGTCCTGTCGCTGCTAGCATAAGGTTATTAGCAGCCGGAACATTAAAGTTTAAGTCAAGCACCCTTGGACCTAATCCGATTAATAGGTCCTTGCTTTGCAGAACGTTGCCATTTTCATCTCGCAGCTCTATGGTGCGTAGGCCATCTCCTTGGCA
Organism: Bacteroidia bacterium; assembly: GCA_045106675.1. GTDB lineage: Bacteria > Bacteroidota > Bacteroidia > J057 > J057 > JBCAWW01. The sequence continues at coordinate 42,941 of JBGCFA010000089.1, read as the reverse complement.
AAAGACGGTAACTGTTTTGAGCGTAAAAGAAGAGAATGCATCAAAAATGAGCCCTTCCCCTGCCATCGGATCAACAAATCCATTGTCACCAATGTAAGTGTCCTTGCCCCCTTGCCCGACCTCTTCGATGATAGCATAGAAGGAGGTATTGGCGTTGATATTGGGAGTTTGTAGGGTATTACCCGTTCCGAGAACGCTCCCACCCGTCGGAGCATCATACCAAACGATATCTCCAGAACTTGGCGTTGCGCTAAGCAAAACATTAGAACCTGGGCAAACGATAGGAGTTGGATCTGCCGTAATGGTTTCGACTAATACTTGGAAAGTGATTTCGTATTGGTTGTCTAAGAAGTAATAATCCTCTGTTTGATTGACCGAAAAAATATCTATTGCAAGTGAGTAGCCTCCCGATGAAAAATTGCGAGTAGGCAAAACGATGGCTTGAACGCCCGCTGGGAAGAGCAAGCCTGTCCAGCTAATGGTATCCATTACTCCATCTGAATAACGCAATGCGATTTCAGCAGAAGTAATATTGCCATTTCCATTGTTTTTTACTGATAAGATTGGGTTTAGGTTGGGGGAGCAATTGACCTCTTCTAGATTAACAATCTGATCGACGGCTAGATCATTGCTTTGATTTGGAATAATAGGGGTATTGCCTTGCGCAATCAAATAATCATAAGCGGCTTTGACGTCTATTAAGCCATTGCCATAACTATTGTCTTCTCCTACAGCGCCTAAGTCAATCGCTGACATATACAGTCCCATCTTGATATCATAGGCAGACAAAGTCGGAAAGGCTTCTCTCAAGAGGAGAAATGCGCCCGAAACATGAGGTGTCGCCATCGAAGTACCCGAAAAAGCCGCGTAAGTATTATTTGGAGTGGTAGAGCGAACATTACTACCGGGTGCAACAACTTCAGGCTTGATATTGAGGGCATTAATGGTGTCCGGGCATTCACTAGGTCCTCTACTCGAAAAACCTGACATCGGAAAACTTCCAATCGCGGCATTGATTGAACCCACGGAAAAGTTATTTACAAGACTCATACTCAAACTGGGTTCTGCCCCCATTGTCATCGCGCCTGGACCTTCATTGCCTGCGCCAAAGACTGCGATAATCCCAGCAGCTTCTGTGGTGATTTGTAATTGCCCAAAAGCGCCTGGATTACAGAAGTTTGCCGGATGATTATTTAGTTGAGTGCGCCAAGAGTTATTGATCACATCAGGCATATCATCGGTGGTATTGATGTCGCCATCAGGATCAAGTGCCCATTGGAATACACCTGCAGGGTTGAATTGCGAAACACAATCGGGGCTAAAGCCAGGAATCTCGGGAGATCCCATCCAAAAGGCATTGAAAGCAACGCCTACGGTATCATTGGTGTTCGGATCCATCCCAACGGTAGTCCCTGTAACGTGCGTACCATGACTATCACAATCTGTAGGAACTGTCGAATTTCCCCATTGGTCAAACCAAGCTAGGTTTGCTGGGACAAAATTGCCGTAATAAGTACGTTTCAAAGCGGGATGCTCACCATCCACTCCCGTATCCATAATCAATACCTTGCGGCCGTAGCCCGTATAGCCAAGATCCCACATCTCGGGCGCATTGATGGCGGCTAGGCCAACTTCTTTGCCGTTGGGGACCATGCTGGCGGCAACTTCCGTATGTTTAGAGATCGTAGGCGTTTCGATATACTCAATCAGTTCTACTTCTGAGCGATTGCTAAACTGTTTGATCGCTTCCGGTGTCATCTGAGCATAGATAAGATTACTGATCCAGTAGCCTTGGACTTGGTCATGCTTAACACCATTCATGCTTCTCAACGCTGCTAAAAGTGGCCCCTGCGTAGCTTGAGCTTTGGCTTGCAAAGCTTGAAGTAATTGGGGGACTCGTTCTTGTCGCGTGAGATTCCGTTTCTGGAAGTCTGTATCCATAGCCCCTACATCAACTCTGTCGGCTAAGAGGATATAAACCGGAAGATGAGTTTGAGAGGGTGTTTCCATCTCAAGCATGAGATCTGGATGGATGACTGCTTCGTTGAAAGTGTTTTGAGCTAAAAGGCTCGCACTCAAGCAAAACAGGCTCAGGCAAAGGGTAAAGAAGGGCTTCATACGTTGGATTTTTAAGGTTAGGGCACTCAGTTAGTAGCGTCTATATACCTATAGAATACAATATCGGTATATATATGTTTCTCAAGTAGTGCTTTTCCCCTGAGGAGAGTGCATTTATTTTTCTCTCTTTTTAGAAGTAGGGTATTCAGTTTTTTGTTTGTCTTACCACCGAAATCGATTAAAAGGATAGTTTACTCATAAGATTTAAATTGGTTCTAGTGTGTGTAGTAATGGAGGAGGAGCCTACGGCTCCCCTCTTTTTTTTCGTATACTATTCAGAAACAAAACTACTTTTGCATTATGAAAGTACTTTATACTCTTTTATTGTTGAGTTGCTGCCATCTCCTAGCTGCTCAGGACCTATATACCATTAGTGGGTATGTGCAGGATGCTGAGAGCAGCGAAAAACTCATTAGTGCTAAAGTTTATGATAGTCGTTCCGCTAAGGGAGCACTGACCAATAACTTTGGTTTCTTTAGTTTGACCCTACCCGCCGGTTCTGTCTCTTTGACAGTCGCTTATGCGGGTTATAAGCCCTTTAAACTCGAACTCGACCTGCAACAAGATTCTGAGTTTACTTTTGATCTGGAGTTTTACAGTACCGATGAGGTGACGATTGTTGCCGACGAAGTCGAACGTATTCAAGACAAAACAGAGATGAGTACTATTGATGTACCCATCGAACAGATCAAACTATTGCCTGCTTTATTGGGAGAAGTAGATGTGATTAAAGCCATACAGCTATTGCCTGGAGTACAATCTGGCAATGAAGGTACGACGGGACTTTACGTTCGCGGTGGCGGACCAGACCAAAATCTCATCCTCCTCGACGATGTGCCTTTATACTATGTCAGTCATTTAGGAGGCTTTTTCTCCGTATTTAATGCTGATGCACTTAGTAGTGTAAAGTTGGTCAAAGGGGGCTTCCCCTCTCGATATGGTGGTCGCCTTTCTTCTGTATTGGATATTCGGATGAAAGATGGCAATGCTGAGAAATTTCAAGGTGAAGGGAGCTTAGGTTTGATTGCTTCGCACATCTCTCTGCAAGGACCGATCATCAAGAATAAGACCTCCTTTATGGTTTCGGCTCGCCGAACGTATTTAGATTTATTTACTCGGCCTTTGACTTCTTTGATCACTCGACTACAGTCTGGTGGGGAAACTAATGCCTCTTTTGGATATTATTTTTATGACGTAAATGCCAAGATCAATCACAAGATTTCGCATAAAGACCGCTTATTGGTAAGCTTCTATATGGGAGATGATCGCCTAGGACTAAGCTTGAGTGATCAGTTTGGCGAGCCCGGTCAGCCTGATTATAATGCCTTTAGTCTCAAAAACACTAATGCTTGGGGCAATAGATTAGGAGCCGTAAGATGGAATCATATCTGGAACCCAAAGCTGTTTAGTAACCTCACGGCTACTTACACCAATTACCGCCTCAAAACGGATAATGATATCAGTACTGAATTTGATAATGGTGCGGGTGGGGTTGAATCTATCGGTGCGGCTTTGCGTTACCGATCAGGGATAAGGGACTTCGGAGCCAAACTCGAATTTGATTACTATCCCAACCCTCAGCACAGCATCAAGTTTGGGGGTAATATGACCTATCACACTTTCACACCAGGTCAAGCGGGCTTCCAAATCAGTGTGGGGGATACCGCTTTGATCGATACGACGCTCAACAATCTGATTCAAAATACTTGGGAAAGTTATGTGTTCGTCGAAGACAACTTCCGTCTAGGGAGTCGATTTAGTGGTAATGTCGGGCTGCACATCTCTCTGCTGCGAGTCAATCAAAAGAGTTACCCTTCGTTACAACCCCGTGTATCTTTACGTTATCTCCTTTCCGAAGACGTTTCTATCAAAGCTTCTTACGCTCGGATGACTCAGTTTTTGCACCTACTGGTGAACTCTGGGACGGGTCTGCCGATTGATCTATGGGTGCCTGCGACTGACAAGGTTCCACCCCAAAACTCTTGGCAAGCTGCCCTCGGTATCGCGAGTAGCATATTTGATGATAAATTCGAGTTTACCGTCGAGGGTTATTACAAAAAGATGACCGGTCTCATCGCCTATAAGGAAGGTACCGATTTCTATATTGGTCTAGACGGCAGTGATTGGCAAGATCGAGTTGAGACAGGCGGTGAAGGTGAAGCTTATGGTGTTGAAGTCTTATTACAAAAGAAAACGGGCAAAACGACAGGTTGGATTGGCTATACCCTTTCATGGAACAATCGAATCTTTGAAAACTTAAATCAGGGAGAAGTATTTCCTTATAAATATGATCGCAGACATGATGTTAGTGTTGTTATCGCGCATCAGTTGAGCGAAAGAGTGAGCTTTTCGGCTACTTGGGTTTATGGCACAGGCAATGCAATCTCCCTACCGAGTGGAGGCTATAATACCTTACCTGTAAGACCTACTATCGATCGTGGGTTTACGCCTCGTTTTGGAACTTTTTATCCATTACTCAATGGCCAACAAGGCGTCCAACTCTATGAAAATGGTCGTAATGGCTTCCGCATGCAGGCCTATCACCGTATGGACTTGGGGATGAACGTCAAGCGTCCTACGAAGTGGGGCTCTCTCACCTGGAACTTTGGCGTGTATAACATCTATAATCGCCTCAATCCCTATGCCTATTTTATCGGCACTGATGACGAGAAGACTTTGCCAGACGGATCTCCACAACCGGCTTTGATCAAATTGTCGCTCTTTCCCATCATCCCTTCTATTAGTTTGAGTTTTAAGTTCTAGTAAGCCTTGCTTAACGATTAAATCAATGAAACAGATACCAATATATCTACTCTTGGCTACTATTGTGAGCCTATTTGCCTGCCAAACTACGCTTGATATTCCATTGCCTCCACATGAACCGAAACTGGTTCTCAATGCATTTTTGGAACCAGGGGAACCGCTTGATCTCTACTTGACCCGTAGTTATGGCCCTTTAGAGGTACCCACCATTGAAGAACTTTTGATTTCGGATGCAGACGTTAGCGTAAGCATAGATGGGCAAGATGTCGGTGAAATGGTGTACCGAGATACTGCCTTTTTCCCTGGTGCGACTGACGACAATGTCTCCGGTAAATATTTCAACTCTATTAGGCCTCAGTCTGGGCAAGAAATCCAGGTTATAGTCGTACATCCTGACTACCCAACGATAGAGGCGAGTACCCGTATACCCGCTCCCATCAATATCGTAGATGCTAGTATTGACCAATATATCATCCGTGAGATCTTTCCGGATGGTAGTGGACGTTTTCAGTCTATCCTCAATCTTACCATCTCAGATCCTGCAGGGGAAACAAACTACTATGTGGTAGATGCTGATATCGAGTATGAAGATCCCGATTTTCCGGGTCAAGCCTTGCGTGCATTGGCCAATGTACAAGGAGTGGCAAGACTAGGGGAAGAAGGCGTTTATACTACAGACGGAACTTTATTTGGTGATCAAGACTTCGATGGACAGACAGAAACCATCCAATTGCTCTGCGAGCTCCCCAACTCCTATAACGATCCAGGGCTCATCAAAAACTTAGATATTAAAAAGATCTTTGTTTATGCGCTTTCGGTGAGTGAAGGATATGCGCGCTATCAGCTCAAGTTTCAGGATCAACAAGGTGGATTGGGGGGTATCAATATATTGCAAGCTGAGCCGGTGATTGTTTATTCGAATGTCGAAAATGGTCATGGAATCCTTGGATCTTCGGTCGCATCCTTGGATACAATCTCTCAGTAGGGAAAGTATGCCTCAGATTGTTTGAATAGTCATACACCAAGTTACGAGATATCGTATCTTGGATGTTCAGATTATTCAACGCTAACATATGAGACTTACTTTACTCGCTTTGTGGGCAGGACTGGTTTTATTCAGTTATGACCTACAAGCTCAAGCCCATTGGCAAACCATTGACAAAACCATAATACCCGCTACTTTAAAGCAAGAACTACAACCCAATCGCTCACAACTATTGGCCTTGGATCTAGCTGCGATGCGTCAAGCTTTACAGCAAGCTCCGCATGAAAGTAGTATGTCCCTTGCTCAATCCAACTTGGTAGTTGCGCTACCCATGGATGATGGCAGTTTACAAGATTTTCGTCTCATCGAATATGATGCGATGGCACCCGGTCTGGCCGCAAAGTTCCCTACTTTCCATACCTATTATGGTATTGGAGTCGCAAATCCATATCTCCGAGTGAGAGTGGATATTACCGCCAAAGGCTTGCGTGTGATGGGGACTTCGCCTGAAGGACAATGGTTTGTTGATCCTTATGCGCAGGGCAATACGGAGTTTTATATTGCTTATGCTAAGGCTGATTATCCGTCTCCAATCGGTTGGCAGTGTGGCTTTGACGATTCTATGGTGCGGCCTTCGGGCAACGCTCCTACTTCTAGCTCAAGAGCGGGAGATTGTCAGCTTCGCGTTTATCGTTTGGCTATGGCCGCCCGTGGCGAATACACAACTTATCATGGTGGTCTAATAGGTACCATGGCAGAATTTGTCAATGTTGTCAACCGCTTAAATGAAATCTATGAACGGGATTTGACCGTTCGCTTACAGCTGATCCCTAACAATGACCAGATCATATATACCAATGCTGCAACGGATCCCTATACGGGTGGTACAGGCCAAAATTTAGGGCAAAACCAAAACAATCTTGATGCCGTAATTGGCTCTGCAAATTATGACATCGGCCACGTTGTTGGCTCCGGTGGTGGTGGTGGTGTCGCATTTTATGCGAGTGTCTGTAATAATGGATCTAAAGCTCGTGGTGCTACTTCTCTTGGCAATCCTACTGGCGATCCCTTTGTGATTGACTATGTTGCTCACGAGATGGGGCACCAATTTGGTGGGAGTCATACTCAAAACAATAATTGTAACCGATCTGGTGATGCTGCCTACGAGCCCGGCAGTGCCTCTACTATCATGGGCTATGCCGGAATTTGCTCTCCTAATGTCCAGAATAATAGCGATGCACTGTTCCATTCGTATAGCATGTTCGAGATGCAGCAGACTATCTTGAGTCATTCCTGTCCCACTTTTATCTCTACGGGCAATTCTGCTCCGAATGTAGATGCTGGAGGAGACTACATCATTCCACATTCGACTCCTTTTGTCTTGACCGCAAAAGGAAGCGATGTCGATAATGATGCTTTGACTTACTCATGGGAACAGTGGGACAATGAGATCGCACCAATGCCCCCTAACGCTAATTCAACCTCAGGGCCCAGCTTTAGGACATTTCTTCCTACTCAAAGCCCAGAGCGAACGATCCCACGGCTACTCACTCTCGTTAACAATCTTACCCCAACTTGGGAACGCTTAGCTGCAGTTGCCAGAACGTATAACTTCAGAGCTACCGTAAGAGATAATGCTCCTGGAATTGGGTGTTCCGGCGAAGACGATATGCTAGTAACTGTAAATGGCAACGCCGGACCTTTTGTGGTAACTCAGCCGAATACCCCCGGTATTTGGCCTGCGGGAAGTTCGCAACCCGTAAGTTGGAATGTCGCTAATACCGATATGGCACCTATTAACTGCCAATTAGTAGATATCTATCTTTCTACAGATGGAGGCTTTACTTATCCTGTTTTACTAGCCAGTCAAGTCCTCAACGATGGCTCGACCCAAGTATCGGTACCTAATCTACCGGGTACGACTAATCGCGTTCGCGTTCAAGCGCATGGCAATATCTTTTTTGATATCTCCAATCAAAATTTCACCATCTCTGCACCAACTGCTCCTGCGATCTATATGAGAATGGCTCCTGGCTATCGCTTATTATGTTCACAGGATAGTTTTGACGTACAGATTGTGCTAGATAGTATGGGAGGAGCTACTGGTCCCGTCAGTATGAGTGTTACAAACCTTCCGACAGGGATTAACGCAGCTTTTTCTAGTACTCAAGCCAATTTGCCCGATACCATTACGGCTAGGTTCAGTGCCTTGCCTATGGTAAGCCCTGGAAATTACCCCATTATTATTATCGCTGATAATAATAATGGAGTTACGATTTCTCAAGCTTTTGATTTGGAAGTGAGTGCTGCTAGTATTGCTACTTCTCCGATCATTGCGATTCCTGGTGATCAAGCCACTAATATAGCTACCGAGCCCATGTTTTTATGGCCTCCAGCGGTAGGGAATGGTGCTTATGATCTTGAAGTGTCTTTATCTCCGGCCTTTGATAGCCTGATCATATTTGAAGAGGGCTATATAGGAACTCAATTTATCTCTCCTGCTAAGCTTGATGCTGGGCAGGTCTATTATTGGCGATTGCGTACTTATAATGAATGTGGCAAAGGACCTTATTCGAGTGTCAATGCTTTCCAAACTGCGGTTACCCTTTGTAAAGAATATGCCCCTGCATTTTTCCCTATTGCTATCACCAGCAATGGCACGCCGACGGTAGGTTCATTAGTGATCGTGCCTGATAACTATGTCATTAGTGATGTCAATATCAAGGATTTGAATATCACCCATGACAATATTGGCGAGCTTTCCGTTACGCTTTCGAAACCTAATATGGCGGATGCTTTACTCTTTAACAGTAGTTGTAACAATAGCCAAGTTTTTCATAATTCTTTTGATGACCTCGGCCTATCTCCCCCTTTCAATTGCCCTGCGGATGATAGTTTGACTTATAAGCCTTTGGGCTCTCTTTCGGCTTTTGATGGAGTAAATGCTTCTGGTGCTTGGACGCTTCAAATCACTGATAATGTAGATGGAGGTGGAGGACTAGTCAACAACTGGGCATTAGAACTGTGCAAGGATACAGTGCCTGCTGGAGCTCCCAATTTGCTCAATCAGCCGATGACGGTATTCCAAGGTGAGCAAAAAGTATTGCCCAATACACGTTTGTCAGCCAGTGCGGCCAATCTACTGAGTGAAGATATCAATTATACGATTCTCTCTCTCCCATCGCGAGGTGATTTGATCCGCAACAATCAAGTTTTGGCGATTGGTGCCCAATTCACACAAGCCGAGATCGACAATGCCGTGATCAGTTATCAGCACGATAGTACAACGATATTGACTGATGATTTTTTGTTTAGCGTATTGGATATAGATGGAGGCTGGATTCCTACGGAAACTTTTAATATCAATGTTTGGTTGACAGATGTCGAACCAAAATTGAACGAGTTTCTAAGTTGGAATATCAGGCCTAACCCTGCCAAGGATCATTTCTCAATCTCTATCAGTGCTGTGCGTTCGGGAACCGTAAATGTGAGAGTATTAAATCTGACTGGACAAACTCTTTCAAGCGAAAGTATTCCAGTGAGTGCTGGTGCGAATCTCGAAAAAAGGCTCTCAACTCAGGATTGGTCCACCGGAGTGTATTTGATCGAAATTATGGGCGATGGCTTTAGAGATGTCAAAAAGCTCATCGTAACTCCTTAATGATATTGAGGAAGGACAAATTGTAAGCAAAAGCTTTTGTTACTCTCTTCCAATAATGGGAGGCGGGAAGCAAAAGCTTTTCCTTATGGCCACTTTATTAACGTTCTCTGTTTACACTTTAATAAGTTGTTAAATGAAAAAATATGGCTTATCCATGCTCGGGCTATTTGCTTGTATCATGCTGACTGCGCAAACCATTGATTTGGATAAGGTCGCTCGCTATAGTTTACCGATACAAGACAATCAGGCTCTGCTGGCGGCGGAGAACGCCCGTAGTGGACCAGGAATTGCGCCTCAATTTGCTGTCTCTTTACCCGTTTCAATTAACCCTAGCACTCATGGTACTTGGGAGGATTTAGGCAATGGGCAACTGATGTGGCGTATGAGAGTTTTTTCTGCTAAGGCGAAGTCTCTCAACTTAGGTTTTACAGATTTTTATATGCCGCTGGGCGGAACGATGCGATTGTATAGCCCAGATATGAATACGATACAAGGCCCTTTTTCACCTGCTGATAATGAGTCTCATGGGCAACTTTGGACGCCGATTGTCAATGGTGAAGAACTGGTCATTGAGGTCGTTTTACCTGTCAATGTCAAAAATCAATTGTTACTCCACTTAGGCTATGTCAATCATGATTTTTTAGGCTTTGGTTTGAGGCTTTCAGGCTCTTGTAATCTTGATGTGAACTGCGGTCTTGCTGATGGTTTTGGCATCGTTGATGAATATCGTGATATCATTCGCTCTGTAGGGGTATATGGCCTTAATGGTAATACTTTTTGTACGGGCTTTTTGATAAACAATACCGGTAATGATTGTCGCCCCTTCTTTATGACTGCTAATCACTGTGGTCTTAACAATGGCAATGCTGCGTCAATGGTAGTGTATTGGAATTTTGAGAATAGCACTTGCCGTCAACCCCTTTCTGGAGCTAGTGGCGGAAATGGCGACGGACAGTTAAATCAATTTAACTCTGGAGCTATTTATCGCGCTGGTTGGGCTGGCTCTGACTTTGCTTTGGTAGAGTTGGATGATGAAGTACCCACAGAATATCTTCCATTCTTCGCGGGCTTTGATGCTACAAATGGAGCAACTGGAGATTCTGTTATTGGCATCCACCACCCTGCTACTGATGAAAAACGGATCAGTTTTGAATTTGATCCTACCAATATCGGAGATGATAATGGAAACGCTACTCCCAACGGTAATTATGTCATTGTCAATGATTGGGATATCGGGACCACTGAAGGAGGGTCTTCTGGCTCCCCGCTTTTTAACAAACAAAAGCGTGTAATTGGTCAATTATTAGGGGGTGGAGCTGCTTGCGGCAATAATTTAGAAGATATCTATGGCTGGGTTCACCGTTCTTGGACCGGAGGAGGTAGTGCCAATAGTCGTTTACAGGATTGGTTGGATCCTGGCAATACCGGTCTGATGACGATGGATGGACGAGATTGTGGTACTGCTGTCTTGGTAAATCCTATTACGCTTGATGTCTGCAGTCCCGCAGATGCACTCTACAATCTTCAAATGAGTGAAGGCTTTATTGATAGTGTGCAGCTTAGTATTAGTGGCCTACCAAATGGGGTTACCACTTCCTTCACGCAAAATCCTGTAATACCGGGAGGTAGTTCTGATCTTAGCTTGACGAATCTTAGTTCGCTCTTAGCCGGTAGTTATAATTTTACGCTGAGCGGAACGGATGGAATTGATACGAGTACACAAGTGCTCACACTTATTATTAGTCAAGGAGTACCCATCGTTAATCCACTCAGTCCAACCAACAACGAGCTTGGGGTTATTCCCTTCGCTACCTTAGAATGGGCGGCGATACCGCTCACCCAATATATAGTGGAGTTGGCGGCAGATTCCAATTTTATAAATATTATCGCAATGGCGAGTGTGCAGGGAGGTCAGTGGTCAACTGGCAGCCTCGCAGAAGAAACTCCCTATTATTGGCGATTGCGAGGCACCAATGCTTGTGGACAAGGTAACCATTCTCCTATTCAACGATTTACAACTGGTGCTCTTTTTTGTGAAACAACGATTTCAACAGATGTCCCTAAATCAATCTCCCAAGGTGGAGGTAGTACTATTACATCAAGCTTGATTGTTTCTGAAATAGGATTGGTGGAAGATCTCAATTTACGCAATCTCAATATTGATCATACTTGGGTAGGAGATTTGACGATTACCCTTACTTCTCCTCAAGGCACTGAAGTGATATTACTCGATCAGATTGATTGTAATCAAGATGATATTGTGGCAGATTTTGATGATCAAGCGACTATGACTCAAGCTGACCTTGCCAACAATTGTGGTTTTTCTACTCCAGCGATTTCAGGAGCTTTCCAACCCTTAGAAAGTCTGTCTGCTTTTATTGACGATTCGACACAAGGGATATGGACAATGACGATCACAGACAATTTCTTTGGCGATGGTGGTGCTTTAAACGCTTGGGAACTACAATTTTGTAGAGCTGAGAAAAGTGCCATACAAGCTATCCCCGATACGATTGAATTGTGTCTAGGAGAAGGTGCAGACTTTGACCTACTGGTAGGCAATGCTTTCAATAATAATCCCGGAGTAGTAGTTACGCTCAATGACTTACCAGTCGGTGTAAATTATACCGTCAGTAGTGTGCCCACTCCGTCGAATACGATGGTTACGGTATCGCTCACGCCATTCAATGTCGCTGGGCAATATGAGGTTCAAATAAATGGACTTGACGGCATGATTCAGCGTTCTGCGAAGCTGGTAATAAACGTCAGCACCGAGCCTCAGGCTGCTCTACTCTTACCCGCCGATGGAGCAACCCAAGTTGTATTATCTCCGATCTTAAAATGGCTGTCAGACTATCCGGCTGACTCCTTTAGGATTGAACTGTCTTTAGATACGAGTTTCAACACTGTCGTACAGGTTAAGACTAGTTTGACGGATAGTGTGATACTCGATCCACTTAGTCATGCGGTGTATTATTATTGGCGTGTGCATGCTTATAATGATTGCGGGACGAGACTTTCTAGTACTCAAGTTTTTGCAACTGAGTGGGCTACCGGTCTCGCCAATACCTTTGGGTTTTCGGTGGAGATGTATCCCAATCCAGCAAGAGACCATCTCAATTTAGCGCTTGAGTCTCCTTTGGGGAAAGAACTCCAATGGGAGATCATCAATCTGACTGGGCAAAAATTGGCTAGTGGTAGTGTGGCCGTAGGTCAAGTAAAAGAGGAGATAGCGCTGAGTCAATGGCCTGCAGGTGTGTATTTTATCCGACTTTCTCATGAGGGGAGCCGTTTCACGGAACGCTTCCTCATCCAAAAATAATCTCATGCAGAGGCGTCTTTATGGCGCCTCTGTCAATTTTGTCAGTAGCTATTTGCTGATTTTATGTAACTATTTTAGCTTATTGCAGTTGGAATAAGAAAGGTGACAATAGTTTCAAATACTTTTGAAAATCACCCATTATCATAAATTGAGGTATGCAACTAGCAGACGCTAAAGATAAGTTTATTCAGGAATGGGGCACTCTCGGTTCCAAATGGGGCATCAACCGCACCATGGCCCAAGTGCATGCACTATTATTGATCTCAGCTCAATCCCTATCCGCCGACGATATCATGACTACGCTCAATATCTCTCGCGGCAACGCCAATATGAACCTTCGGGCGCTGATAGACTGGGGATTGGTCAAAAAAGAACATAAATCAGGGGAAAGGCGCGAATATTTCTACGCCGAAAAAGATATCTGGGAAGTAGCCCAACAAGTGATCGTTGAGCGGCGCAAACGAGAACTCAAACCCGTACTCAAAGTACTCCAAGAGGTCCAAGAAGTTGAGTCAGGCGGCGATGAAGCCGAACTCAAAGCTTTCGTGGATTCTGTAGGTGATCTAAGTAAAGTCATCAACCAAGCGGATAAGTTCCTCGAAGTGGTCGTAAAAGCTGACCGTAAATGGTTTTTCAACACCCTCATCAAAATGTTTGACCGCTCAGTGAAATCCTGAGTCGGTCTTTTTTTAATATAAACTTTCAAATATTTTTGAAAGTTCTGAACTTATGGCTTATTATTGCGTATCGAAAGTGTATCACAAAGCACTGACAATATGTTCGCAATACTAAAATCATACTTCCCTAGCCGACTAGTCTCTTCCGAAGTCAAAATGCTAGCCCTCGCTCTGACGGTCATCAATTTTGTCCCAGCTTTATTTGGGACCTTTTGGTTCGTCATGATTTTACCGCTTTATGGTCTTTGGGTCTATAGCGAACAGTTTCAAACTCTAAAAGACAAAAGAGGTCCAGAAGAAGTGCGTCTCACTACCAACGGAGCCATCTACTATAATTGCTTTTTACTAGCGATAGTGGGCTTTCTAGCGGCAGATGATTGGAGCATAGATTTTCTTTACCTCTTTACTTACCTCGGTAGTGTTATTGGTCTCAATTTGATTTTGCTACGCGTCCTACGAGAATCTCAAATCGATAATCGCGCCTAGTCATGTTCAAATATTCAGACAGCTTAGCTCCCTTGCCACATTTGGTTCGCATCGCCAGTATCCTGCTAGTCGTGATCAATTTAGTAGGAGCATTGGTAGGAACCGCCTTTTTCTGGTCGGGCTTTCCTATTCCCGGTCTCATAGCATATGGGGTCTTAGTGAGTATTGCCATTGACAATCGCTCTCAATTTGCCGCAAAGTTTGTCGGAATACTGGGCCTGATTTACAACCTCATCCTTGCATACTGGTGCATAAGATTTTCAAGGCTCAGCTTTGAACAATGGCTGTACAATGACCTGACCTTCTCCAATCCATGGGGATCTCTACTGACTTCATTTGGCTATTCAATCCCGCTTTACTGTGTGATCCTCTATTCGATTTTTAGTCCTCCTTCACACTTCAATCCACCGATACTTGACTAGAGCCACTTCGTGGAACGTTTTAACAGATACCGCTATGTTCGATAAACTCAATCATCGCCTTACTTCAGGGACTCTGCCATATGGTCCTCGATTAGTATTTATTGCCATCGCGCTGATCAATCTACCAGGTGCTCTATTTGGCGGGTTTTTCTTCTGGACCATTTTGCCATTGCCTGCTTTGGTTATTTATGGCTTTGTGGTGGGTTTGGCTTTGGGTAAATCTTCTGTTCCCACCGCCAAAACGATTAGTGCGACTGCCATATTCTATCATTTGATTTTACTAGGGCTTTTGTTCCATCAGTTTGCAGACACTGGTGGACTAGGAGTAGGGGAAATGATGTTCTCTCGGCTAGCTTTAATCTCCTATATCGCTGGCCCGATGGGGCTGTATATGTTGGCCTTACGCCTCTTAAATGATAAGTATGATAAACCTATTGGTAAAACTGCCAAAGCGAAAGGAATGCGTGAAGCAATTGCCAATTACTTACAAACCCCATAAACGAAATCAATAATGGCAAATAACATCATCACCGATCTTCGCCATAATATGTCTGATGGTAAAATCCCCTTCGAAGCTCGTATGCTCGGACTAGCCATGCTGCTGATCAATATCCCGGCAGCTGTATTCGGGCTGCTCTTTTTCTGGGTGATATTACCGCTTCCTGGCCTCGTCTTATATGGATTTGTCATCGCGATGAGCTTTGGAAAGCTTTCGGTTGATAAGGCCAAATTGACTACCATCCTGACGATGATCTACCATCTGGTGCTCTTGATCATTTTGTTTGGTATTGGTGAGGAGCCGGGTGGTTCCTTGATTTATAATTGGCTTTTTATTATGCCCCTTTCGACCATTGGCTTTGGTGAAATCTTGCTTCGAGTATTAAAAGAATCTGAAAATGAAGCTCATGAAAGCGCTTAAAATTATCATCAACTGCTTGATCGCAGCCCTAGTGACCGGCGCGTTCGGCGCAGCCTTGAGTGAATACTTTGTGGCTGTCAATCTTTGGCAAGGAGCCATCCAAATGCTCCTGATGGCAGGGACTGGTTGGATCGTATTGCTGCTATTTGCGCCCCTAAAGTTGCAAAATTGGGGAGATTACTGGGCCCAGTTGAGCGTCATCATGCTGGTGGGAGTCTGTTTATTGCTACCCTTTAGCCTCTTACAGTTTCTCCTTGGACCCATGCCGTATTGGCTACCGATTGTCAGCGTTCTGCTCAGCAGTCTCACGATGCTTTACTTACACTCTGTGTCTGTTTCCTTGCTCCAAATTAGCCGTTACTGGACTGGAGCTTGGTTTATGGCATTGCAGACTACGGCTGCCTTTTGGGTCTACTTTTTTCATCTACGATAACGCAAAAAATCATGTATAGTCCACTTAAACATTTGCCACTCCGCTTTAAAGGGGAGCTGCATGACATCATATTGGTCAACTTTAGCGTCGATATAGACGAAGTGCGAGACCAAGTTCCCGCTGATATTAAGATTCGCAACTTTGATGGTCGTGCGATGATCTCTATGGTCAATGTGAAGCTCAAAAAGATGCGCCCTTCCTTTTTACCAACTTGGGCTAGTTTTGATTATCAGCATATTGGCTTTCGACTTTTGGTCGAGGACCAGCAATATTATGAGCATGCTGATGCCCATCGTGGGATTTATTTTTTGGACTCATTTACGACTCGGCCTCTGATGGCAATGGGCGGCGCGTTACTTACTGATTATCGCCTCCAAACCGCCGAGATATTCAATGATCATCACTCCTTAGACTTGCGCCATGGAGCGCAAATACTTTCTTATCGGGTTGCCGAAAATCAAGCACCCGAACAGCCCAATCATGAACTGCTCCATACCATCGGAGCGATTGACCGAGCCTATAGTAAACTGGGTAAGCAAACTCGTGTTACTCAAATCATGCGAGAGAAGTGGCCTTTAGCTCCAATGCAAGTTTTAGACTTTAGGACCAACTTCTTTCGTACGGCTCGATTGGAGGGGATTTTTAGAGTACCAGAAGTAATTCATTACAAATGGTTACCTCCGCGTAATATTTCTGTCAAAAAAAATGTCTCCAGAAGAATCAAAATCCCTAAAATATCCGTTATTAAGATATGAGGATTCCAGTCGTCGCCGGTACCATAGATCGCCGCATACTTATCAACTATCGAGTTGAGCTGAGTGTGTTGCGCAAAATGTTGCCTTCGCCATTTCGGCCGACGATCGTAGAGGGCTATGGTATTGCGGGTATTGATTTGCTACGATTCAAAAATCTAAGAGTCAAAGGACTCCCCAATTACCTTGGATATACCTCCGAAAATGCTGCTCACCGTATCTCAGTGGAGTGGGACGAACTCGGCGAAACTCGCCGAGGAATCTATACCCCACGGCTCGATACGGATTCATTTACCACGACTTTGGTAGGGGGACGCGTATTTCCGGGTTTGCATCATCGCTCCAAATTCAAATTTATAGAAGCAGAAGATCGCTTCAAGATCAGTCTGAAGTGTGGCGGAGAAATGATGGTTGAGCTAGAGGCCAAACTGAGAGACCGCTTCCCGATGGAATCTATCTTTCGGACTTTGCCCAAGGCATCCCGTTTTTTTGCTGAGGATAGGGTGGCTTATTCTCCGCGTTTCCGGACCAGTATTTTTGATGGTGTGCAACTCAAATGTCGCCGTTGGAAACTAGAACCCTTACAGGTTACTTCTCTTTCTTCGCAATACTTTGAGCAAGCCAGTCTCTTCCCTAAAGGCTCTATATTTTTCGATCATGCTAGCATTATGCGTGATATCGAGCATGAGTGGCATTCTCGTGGCGAACTGATTGCTTCTCGTCCTATCCGTTTAGGCGGATTTTTACTATGAAAGTACTTTTCTTAGGCGGTAGTGGTCAGATTGGCTTTCCTACGGCTTGCCGCTTCGCGGAACGCTACCCCGATTATCAGATATGGGCCAGTTCGCGCTCGGGCAAAGCACCCGGACCGACGCCTAGCAATTTGTCATTTATTGCTTTTGATCCCTTTGACGATGATTGGTCGAAGTTGCCTCAACTCGATCTCCTGTACAATTGTGTGGGGCAGATCAAAGCCTCTAAAGCGATGTCCTTTGCTCGCATCCATCATGGATTGAGCGAACGTATCTTAGCCAAGCGCACAGGACTAGGCGAGCCTCGTATCGTCCAGCTTTCAGCCTTAGGTGCCGGAGAATATCCTCAGGTACCCTTTCTCGCGACCAAAGCTAGCGCAGATGCCTTGATACTCTCTGCCGATGATACTTATGTGGTGCGACCCTCTATCGTTTGTACCCAAAACACCATGTTGCTACGTAAGCTCAATCAATTGGGCAAGATCAGTCGTTGGCTAGGAGGACGCTTGATATTGCCGGAGGGCTTTTTGCAAGCCAAAGTACAGCCAATTATGATCGATGACTTGGCTGATTTGCTGATATCAGTAGGAGTACAAGCTCCGAGGGAGCAGATTATCTCTGCGGTGGGTCCCGAGCCTCTCCGCTTCGCGGAACTCCTTCACTTGGTCCATGATAGGGCGTTCCCAGCATGGGAGATCCCCCGCAAACTGCTCGAACCGCTGATCAAATATGTCGTCGGTCCTTTGTTACCGTCTTTGATCAATTATGATCAGTTCAGGCTACTCTTCGAAGACAATGTGGGAGACAAAGCGTTCGGCGAAGCCGTGCTCGGAAGAGAGATGACAGATACTCGTAAGTTTTGGCGCTCGTAATCATGTTTGGGACTCGTAGGTTCGGCTTGTAAGCCGGACCCATGCAAATCAGCCCAGTAGTCCGGACGACAATTATCCCTAGCGTTCCGCGCAGCGGTCGAAAATCCCAAGATACTGGATATGTTCGTAGCCTCACATTCCGGCATGACGATAAAATTTAAGCCGTCATCCTAGCCGAATGAATGAGCAAAGCGAATTTAGAGAGCAGGGATCTTTCGGGCTAGCGTTCCGCGCAACGGGGAGCCAAAAATCAGTTGTCGGAGGAAAATATAAGGGGAAGAGAATCCTAGGCAGTTTCCCGGAGGCAAACCGCTGATCCTAAGCTGTGCGGCCTTTCCGTATTACATGTAGAGGTAGGGTTTCCAATCATCCCTTATTGCTCCGGCAAAATTCGACAAAAACATGACGAAACTTGGCCTAAAAGGCGTATGAGTCATCTCTAAGCCTGATTGGCCCAAAGTGAGGCTGCCCTTTTTGGCATTACACTTTTGACAAGCGGCGACCAGATTTTCCCAGGTGTCTTTACCTCCAGACGATTTTGGCACTACATGGTCTATGGTGAGGTGATTCCTCGAACCACAATAGACACAGCAGTTACGATCTCGTTTGAAAATATTTTGACGGGTGAGGTTGACCTTTTTGTAAGGTATCTGGACGTAGCGGTGGAGACGGATAATGGAGGGATATTTGAAATCCCTTTCAACCGAACGCAAACATCTTTCGGAATTGGCGGTCAGCATTTCGGCTTTCTGTAAAAGTACCAAAACAAAAGCCCGCTCGACGGAGCAGATACTTATCGCTTGATAGCTTTGATTCAGAACCAGAACGCTTTCTCGTGCAATCACCTCTATAAGTTACAAATATCTTCGCATGAAGAAAAATGTATGTGAGGGCTCTTTGGCGCCCTCTGGCATGATGCCTTGAGCACTCAATTTGTCTTGTCTGACCTTGCCAGAAGCGTGAATAATGTTGCCTTGGCCATCGAGAATACCTACATGCGTTACCCGATCTGTCCCTGCTTTGCCAAAAAACGCAAGGTCGCCGGCTGCTTGATCTGCAAAAGCAATTTCTCTTCCTTGTTTGGCTTGTTGCGATGAATCTCTGGGCAGTTCAATGCCTACCATGCGATAGACGAGTTGGCTAAAACCCGAACAATCAATCCCAAAACTAGAGCGTCCCCCCCAGAGATAAGGGATATTGCGAAAGCATTTGGCCAAAGCCAATAATTGCTCTGTGTCTTGTTGCGGTATCCAGCGGAGATCTGGACCAGGCCGCCATTTCTTGCCACTGATCGTGAACGCTCCCATCGGCCCTTCGGTCGAGAGAGGAATACGCGCTCCCATCGGCAATCGCAAATTGCTATCGTCTTCCAAGATCAGACTGCCTCCCATGACAAAAGCGTGCTTATGAGTGCTAGCGTTCGCCAAGGGCAGTAACATCTTAGGGGTAAGCCATCCTTCATAGCCATCGGGATGTAAGCGTACCTGCCACCAATCGTCTCGGCTATCGTCTAATAATTCACAGCTTTCGCCAAAGAGCATTTGGCTGACCATTTCAGCGCCTTCTCTGGCTTCGGCCCGCAAGGGGATCACGGCTTCTTGTGCTATGTACTGCATTGATAGAAATTTACGAGTAAATGTGATGCCACTTGTTAAGAAAAGATTAAATACCGAAATTAGTACTGCGGACGTACCGCAAGGCTTAAATTTAATTTAAGTTTTACCTTCCATCACTTCTTGCATGACAGCTTTCTGCTTAGGGTAGAAAGCTGTTTTTTTGTTGGGCTGATCCTTCGATCCTTCGATCCTTCGAGAGCCTCAGGATCCATGAGCAGGAATCCTGAGGCTCAATCTGACTCTTCAAGCATTCCCTAAAAACTAAGGCACTTCGCATGATCCTGAGGGACTTCTCCAGATCCTAAGGCACTTCCCCGGATCCTGAGGCTCTCGAAGGACCGATTTATTGCTATCTTGCCATTTGCTATGCAAGCCTACCGGACATATTGGGTATTACTGCTGCTAAGTCTCAGCCAAATCATCTCGGCCCAAAGTCTCTTGGGACCTACCAATCGTCTCTGGGAGGGCATGGAAATCGGGGCTGATGGCTTTTCGGGAGTTTTGCTCCGGCATCGACCGGCCCAAATGACCTTTGCTTTGCCGCAACCATTTTGGGCGGCGAGTATCGAGATGCGCAAGCAGATGTTGGGACAGCGCTATTGGCAGGGGCTTTACAACTATCCGAAGCTCGGTTGGACTTTTTTGATGCAGTCTTTTGGCAATGACGCGGTGCTGGGACGATCTTATAGTCTGCATCCTTTTTTGGACCTCGACTTAGTCGAACGCGGCGACTTGAGTCTGACGTTTAGAGTGGGATATAGCTTTGCCTGGCTCCCTAAGAAGTACGATATCGTAAGTAATCCCGAAAACACCGCTATTGGTTCCCGCCTCAATAACCTCACTATGTTGGGGCTGTTTGCAGAGTACCGCTTCGCGGAACGCTGGTTTTTACGAGCTGGAGGGCAGTTTACACATACTTCTAACGCTGCCTATAAGCAACCCAATCTGGGGCTCAATACTGTCAAACTACGCTTTGGCCTTAGTTATCAAATCAAGCCAGTCGAAAGTCTCCAAGAATATCCCTACGATGAATATCCATTGGCTAAACGTTGGCGGCCTTTTGTAAGGTTGGGATTAGCCGGTAAGGAGCAAAAAATCGCTGGCGGGCCTCGTTATCTGGCTTATTCCGTTTCGGCGGGGGCTGGCTGGGTGTATAGCCGCAAAAATCAATTACAATTAGGGATGATGCTCGTTTATGATCGTTCGATTGAGGCTTTTATGATTGAGCAGGATATACCGTTTCGGAACGAAAACCCAAGCTTTAGGCCGATCAGGCCTGCTTTATTGGTGGGACATGAGTTTTTGTTTGGTCGAGTGGGGATATTGACGCAGACCTTTTGGTATTTGGATAAGCCCTTTGTTGGCGATGAGTTTATGGGTTTCCAAGTGGGGCCTAGTATTTATTGGCGACAACCGCAACATTGGGATCGGCTCAATTTTTTTGCCGGAATTTATCTAAAAGCGCACAAAGCAGTCGCAGATTACGTAGAACTCACGGTGGGCTTTGGCTGGTAAAGCTCATGGTTCTCTAGCACTGTTTTTTTCTGTATTTTTGCCAGCCGAATTTAATAGCAATGGCCAAAGATAAAAAATTAGCGCGTCGCTACTCTGTCAATGTAGTCCGCCTCACTCCTGGAAAGAATCAAGATAGTTTTGAGATAGATGATGAGTTTTTTGCACACTTCGAAAGCAGCCTAGCGGGCAATAGTACTGCGAAGGTGGATTTGGAGATGGAAAAAACCAGTAGGAATCTCGAGATCAATTTTCATATCAAAGGAAATGTCATGGTTCCTTGTGATCGTTGTGGGGAGCTTTATCCTCATAATATCGACACGGACTATCGGATCATCTATAGCTTTGATGAAGATATGGATCTTGAAGGGGAAGAGGTGATGTATGTTAGTCCCGATCAGTCTCAACTCAATCTGATGCAGGAGTGTTATGATATTATCAATCTCGCGATTCCCTTGCGTAAGGTGGCCGATAAGAAGGTTCACCTTTGAGACGCCAAGGTGTTGAAGATATTGGGTTTAGATGAAGAGGGAGAGCCTATTGGGAGCGTTCCGCAGCAGGCGGAAGAAAGTACAGAGTCCCAAGAAGAGGAGATTGATCCCCGCTGGGCGGCATTGAAAAAGTTGAAGGATCAGGAGTAGCGAGTAGCGACGCAAGATATTGCGTCGCCACAGGTTCAACAATCTCAGATTTTGCGTCGCCACAGATTCAACAATTCCAAGATTTTGCGTCGCCACAGGTTCAATAATTCCAGGATTTTGCGTCGCCACAGGTATGTTGCCCTCAAGATTTTGTGTTGCCACAAATTCAACAATCTCAGATTTTGCATCAATAGAGTTATGGCACCTCCAATATTTTGGGTGGACATAGAGGTAATAATTCATCAAAGCAATAAATCTGAAATTTTCCTTCAATACCCTTTGCGTAAAACTGTAAGAACTCCTATCTTTGCAGCCAGTTTAGTCAAAGAAGAAGATTTCCAAACCAAATAAATCATAAGTCGAGATGGCGCATCCGAAGCGAAAAATATCGAAGCAGAGAAGAAACAAGCGCAGAACGCACCTAAAGCTTAAGCCTTCTCCTTATTACCTCGATCCTGAAACAGGTGAGCCGGTACTTTACCACCGTGTTGCACTTGATAGTGGATACTATCGTGGTCGTCAGATGATCGAAGGTCGCGACGAATAGACATTCGAAAATTTATTAGTCTAAAGGCACTGCCTTTTGGCTGTGTAAAATATATTATCGCTAGCAAAATTGTCCTTGGGCATTTTTGTTAGCGATATTTTTATGGCCTTGCCAAACGCTCAATTGCGTTTAAGGCTGTTTGATTTTGGGGTGCGAGCTTGAGGACTGCTCGATAGCTAGCAATGGATTCTGACGTTCGGCCCAGCCGCTGATAAGCTTGCCCTAGACTGAGTAGAGGCACATAAGAATCAGGATAATTGCGTTGATTGAGTAGCAAGAGGGCAATCGCCTGAGCCTGTCTCTCGTTGTCTCCGAGCCAAAACATAGCAATCTGATTGAGCAATCGTCCGGGTGGCAGCATTTCGATCCCCATATTTTGAGATACCTGCCGATAGTAAGCACTAATAGCGCTTGTGTCTTGACTGGGCAAAGAAGGAAGGTGAATGCGATAGTCTGAAAAAAGGGTTTTGAGACCATTGAAAAGTGCTATGGTCGGTACCGAGAAATGGTCTTCATTTTGAAAATAGTTATAGCCCAAAAATAGACTCTCATTGGCTTGCATGATTGATTTAAACTCCGTGATTGCTTGCCCGCTGCGCGTAACGTCTGGGCCCGCCTGAAAAGGATTACTGGCTTGGGCGATATAAAAGCGCAAGAAGCGTTCCGGGGGAGATTGTTTTACTTTATCGACGATCCAGGCATCGTCCCACCACAAACTGGGATCAATCGCCAAAAAGGCGTTAAATGTCACTTGTTCCTGCATGGAGTAAGCGGCAAATAATCCTGCAAAAGAGTGGCCAATCAACAGTCGAAATGGCTCGGTCCGATAGCTGCTATCGATATGGGGGAGGAGTTCCTCAGCGAGGAAACGATGAAAAGCCGCCGCCCCACCGCTCTCTGCCAATTGATCCAAGCGTTCTCCGGAGGAGGAAAGCATAGACTCGGTCGGGAGAAAGTCTCGATTGCGATTGGTATTGCGCACCGCCACCAAAATCATCTCTGGAATTTCCTCTATACCCCCCGCACTCAGAGAAAGCATCATACCAGAAGTCAGGTGAAATAGCCGACCACCATCCAACAATATTGCGACGGGATAATGCTTGTTGAGATAGAAATCATCGTCCTCATAAGAAGCCGGTAATTGCACGATATAGGAACGGTCCTCGCCCAATATCTGAGAGCGAATTTGATATTCTGTGCCGATGCTGAAACTGTTTTCTTGGGCATAGAGTAGGCCAAGATTGCTAGCCAGGCAGAGAAATATGAGATAGATAGGTAAAGCTTTCATGAGACTTTGTAGGAGATTTGGTCGTCTTTTCTGCAAATCCTTCGACGGGGAAAATGTCCATTTAGGGAGTTTTAAGCGCGGATTTTATTGAAAGAGGTGGTGATGAGACCACTTAATTAATCATTCCCACCACTGACTTAATTCCTGTAGGTTATTCCTATTTAAGATAATAATCTTAAGGTAAATAATTAATCAGAATAGCGACTGTTGAGTCGAATATCTAGAGCCTAATCAATCTTATAACACAAGCATATACTTAAGAATCGGCTAGAGGTAATCTGAATCTCATGACCACATTTACGTCTCGCGTTGATGGGTTTGGGATAGGTATTGACTTTTTTAAACACAATAAATCATGAAAAATTACAAAACACTCCTTTACCTTCTTGTGCTCATTGGATTTTTAGGAGTAAGCTGCGGGGATAAGATGGGTCTTGATCCAACTTTAGAGGGGAATTTAGGAATGCAAGGAGAATTGGTTTTTGACTATCCCGAAATAGAGATTTCTCCTCCTCCAAGCTCTGATCCAATTCCACTCGACAGATTGCAGGCCTATATTAATCGAGAGATAGCGCTTAAAGGTGATTTTGGCTGGGATATGGCAGATGATTATACGCTTTGGAGCGCTGTCGTTGGCGGAGATAGTATCATCTATTTGGGCTATAAAGCGATTGGGATAGATTCTATAGACTATAAAACACTTGATTTGAAAAGCGAGCCTTGGCAAAATGCGAGAGCCTATACGATCGGGTTTATTTTGCGGGAACTAAATACTCGTTATCCTGAGAAAGGGATAAGTGAGGAAGACATTTTGGTAAAAGAACAAAAATTAATTCCTCTCATTCAGCTCAAAGTATATGATTATGAAACCATAGCCAAGTTAAGGAAGTTACAGACAGTAAGATATGTGGAACCGCATGGGCTTAAGCCTGAAAGCACCTCTCAGCTTAGATCTTCAGAAACGCTTGGCAGTATCAATCTTGGTAGCGGTAGTGGCAGCGGGAGTGGTTCTTCTGGTTGTGGATCTGATTGTAGTACTAATTGCCCAAGAAGTAGTGATTATTTTACCATCTCTCCTAATTCAAAAGTAGGTTGGAATGTTGGTGCTGGAAATCATAATGTTGCAAGTACTACTAGCTCCATGTGGGATCATTGTCCGGCAGGAGCAGGAATCACGATTGCTTTGATTGATACTGGGATTGATCCAGACAACGATCTCCTAGATCCCAATGATCAGTTTGCGACAGGACTATCTGCCGGTCGTACTCAGCAGCGTATCAATATGTATGACGTTGGCAATGAAGCTAATGATACTGATGATCAATGTGGACACGGTACGCGTATGGCGGCATTACTAGCAAATCCCCGAAATAATGTAGGTGGTATTACAGGGATGGCTTATCGGGCAAATTTGGTGGTTTACAGAGCTGGAAATGGTCCTGCGATTTCATTCCTTCTTGCTACTGTAAAAGATGCAGTAATTGATGCTTATGAAGATATCGCAGCCAGAGCAGATATTGATATTATCAGTATGTCTATGGGGTCAAATATTAAGTTAAGATCTATTAATGATGCCGTCGAATCAGCTTACGCTAGCGGGAAATTGATATTTTGTGCCGCAGGTAGTGGTGGAATTGAAGTGCATCCAGCCAAAAGTGCTAAGGTCGAAACTATAGCCGTAACAGGGGTGAGCAATAATTCACCCTCCCATACTAACCTGACAGAAGCACAAAAGTGTGGTACAGGGACTTATGTGGATTTTTCTATGTTTACAGAAGAAACAATCCCAAGCGGAACCCGATATGGGCTTAGTACTAAAATGCAGCAAGGAGATGAGATCACTTGGTCCAAGCAATCTTCTCATGCGACAGCTCTTTGTGCCGGAATAGCGGCTTCTGTTTGGTCAGTTGATCCCAACTTTAGCCGTGCTCAGGTATTGGGTTTCCTGAGAACAGCCGCTAGTATGGGCTTTAATCGAGATGATGATTTTGGTTGGGGGATTGTCGATGGTCAATCAGCGGTTAATAATGCCAATCTCGTCGCTAATCCTCTCTTTGCGGTGACGATTGCTGGGCCAACACTTTTGAATACATATGGACAAAAGACTTGGACACCCCAAGTATCTGGAGCCAGTACAGCAAATCTATCGTATTCATGGCAGTGGGAAACTAGTAGCCCAACTAATGGGGCATCTTACAATTATTGGTATTATCCTTCTGGAAACACAAACTTCACTTATTATACACTTACGCTATCAGCGACTGAGCAAGGCGGTCTCAACCGAACGGCTTCTACTTCTATTCAGATTTATCCAGATTATCCAAACTAATCCATACAAGCATGCACAAATTCATGATTCTTTTACCCTTACTTTTTTCTATGGCTTTTGCGCAAGAGTCAGAGAGTTTCGACTCCTTTTCTACAAAAGCAGGAGGCCTCCAACTAGGAGAGCAACTGCAGCCTCGGCAGCACCCCATATATGTAGATTTTGGTGTCATTGCCTATCCTTACGGTGGTTCTGGTTGGACTCTTGCAGGAGCTGTAGCTACGATCAATTATGAATGGGAAGTGTATCAAACATCTGATGGTCTATTTTCGGCCAGAGTCCGTACGGGCATTGGAGGCTTAGGTGAAGTTATTTTGGGGAGTCCGCTCGCAATTAGTGGATTGGTGGGGCGGCACCAGCATCATCTCGATATGAGCCTAGGTGCTTTTATCGGATTCATAGAAACCACGGGCTCTTTATTTAATGATACGAAGCCATTCGGTATCTACGGTGCTACCCTTGTGGCTTGGCCGATCATCGAAGCGGGTTACCGATATCAGCGACCAGAAGGTGGACTATTGTTCCGCGCCAAAGTTGGCACTGCGGGTCTAGGCGTGGGACTTGGTTGGGCGTTTTGAGCTTAGACTTCTTTTGAGTAGTTGGTCATCTCTGCTGCAAATTCATCGACGAAGAAATTGTCCATTTCGTCAGCCTTGAGGGCTAAGCCGGTGAGATTGGATTTAATCTCATCGGCATAGTCCGTAAATATCTCTGAGATATGTACTCGGTAAGAAAGATAAATCTGACTATCGTTGATCGCTAAAGAATATGGCGAAACGGGATCGCTCAAAAGATAAGTATAGAGCTTTTTGAGCTTATTTTTAGGTAAGCGATTGAGGGGAGAAGTAGCGTAGAGATAGTTTTGCTGATAAACAAAAATGCGTATCTGTGAGCTTCCCTGGTGAAACACCCAATAATCATAACCCGCACGGGCTAAGGCTGGGTCCATATCGAGATCGCTGAGCGCACTCTCTACGAAACGCGCAAAATGTGTGAGCTCGGCTTCTTCAAATAGATTTACATCTATATTGGTACCACAGTTAGGGCAATAGTCTATTGCCTCAAAAAGCAACGTCTGACAAGAATGGCACTGTACTGAGTATTGAAAATCAGGATTGAGTTCCATCGCGCCCAATGCTTCCAAAAGTGCTTCCAAAGGGATCGCAAAACCTACATTGTCTGCATTGGTAAATTTGGCGGTCGTAACGCCTACTACTTCAGCCGAAGTATTGAGTACAGGGCCGCCACTATTGCCAGGATTGACTGCCGCATCGGTTTGGATATAGTATTTGCCGTCCATCAATTGGCGGGGAGAGGAGACAATCCCTTCGGTAACGGTAAAAGGCATCCCAAAAGGAAAACCCAATACGTGTACTTTGTCTCCTGCAGTGAGTTGAGTCCCATCGGCGAGTTGGAGATGCGGAACGGTGCCTGACAAACTGCCCTGGACTTTGAGTAGGGCTAAATCAGCATCTGGATTGGTAAAGACCACATGCGCCAAAAAATGGTCTTGTTGCATGTCTTCTAAGGCTACCTTTTTGTTGCCAGCAATGACATGATGATTGGTTACGACGAGATCGTAGTCTTGTAAATAGAAGCCTGTGCCACTACCAGAGGCCGTTTTGATTTTATATACAGCAGGAGAAACGCTTGCGTGATTGTTGTTCATCAGTCACAAGTTAATTAATTTAGTAGAGGCGCAAAATCTTGCGCCTCTACTAAATTAATTTCCCTTTACCTTTTCCCAAAGGGCATTCATCTGTTCTCCCCCCATGCGTGAGGCGTCCGGTCTAATGGTTTCGATATCGACGATACTGCTATCCTGTTCGACCAGTTTGTAAATAAAACTAAAGGGCATGGGATCCTCCGGGTTTTCTGGCCCGATATCGATCAGGCCAAAACGCATATCATACCAGTGGATCGTATCGTTGAGCTTGCGTGTGACAAATTGCTCTTTGCTGAGCCAGTGAAGACCTTTTACAACCCTGTCTTCTTCGTAAGCTGCGAGGTTTTTGCGTTGCTTGGCAAAGTAACGAAACTCAATATCGTTGGGATTGCCCAAGAGCGAATGGTAGGCCATTTCATAGCCGCTAGGTTCTTCTGCCACACAGTACCATAAGATACTGTTCATGAAAGTCGGATAAACGGAGAGATTACGGACACTTTTGCCTTGGGCGTGGAGTGCGTTTTGAAAGTAAGCTTCGGCGGTAAGTTTATTGGTGACGGTAATCACGAGATAAAAACAACTCAAAGTGATCCCAAACCAGTTCCAAAATCTGCGGGCTTTACTCGTTCTCCGGAGGAATAAAGCTACTAGCAAGCAAATCCCAAAGGGCACAGTATATAAAGGATCTACTACGAAAACGCTATTAAAAGCAACTCGATAATTGGTAAACGGATAAAATAGTTGCGTTCCCCATGTGGTGAAACAGTCGAGTAGGGGATGAGTCAGTAGAGCCCAAAAGGCTAGCCATGTCCAGTTTTGCTGGGTGCCCAGTTCAATATTATAGAGTTTGCGTATGCCCCAACCTATGGCTGGTGCTGCAAGGAGACAAAACAAAATTGAGTGTGAAAAGCCTCTATGAGCCACGGTGGCATCATATTGCCCCATGAAAAAATTGGCAATAACATCTAAATCTGGAATGGTTCCACAAATCGCACCCCACATAGCGGCTTTGTTGCCTGCTTTTTTACCCAGCACGGCTTCCCCAACGGCGGCCCCCAATACAATCTGACTTACTGAATCCATAGGGACAAAACTACATAATTCTCCTTTTGTTAAAAGGAGTTGTAAGTCACTAGGTGGTATTGGTGTCTGAAATTCTGATTCTTGACTCTTGCAATGTACCAGCGGTTTTCAAACCGCTGTTTACAGACTCTCAACCTTACCTTTAGTCTTACCCCCTATATCCCGATGCTCCACGCCTTGGAATTTTGCTATTTGGCGAGGGTTGGAAATAAAGCTTTGCTAGCCTAAATTCTAGTGATCAAGCGATCCAATTGTTGCTATTTGGCTTCTATTGCTTGATCAAACACAGCGGAACACACCTCTAGCTTCTTACATACTACTAATTTCTGACCATGAATAGTGGCTTAATTCGCCTGCCGTTGTGGGGTATATTTCTTACGCTTTTTATTTCGGCTTTTACGGCCTATTCCCAAAACGGTTTCACACCGGACATTAGTCAAGGCTGTAATCCGATACAAGTCAACTTTACTCCCAATGTGCCGGGAGCGATTGATTATTATTGGCAGTTTGGCAATGGTTCCTTCTCCAATCTCGCCAATCCAGGCGTTACTTACATCAATCCGGGGACGTATACGGTCACTCTCACTGCCACCTTGAGCAATGGCAGTACCCAGACCTTTACGCAAGCTAATCTCATTGATGTATTTGGAATTCCGCAGCCAGGCTTTAGCAGCAATCTTAGCAATATATGTACAGATCAGAGTATCGCTTTTACGGACCTCTCTGTGCCTGGCTCAGCACCGATTGTCAGTTGGCAATGGGACTTTGGGGACGGTGGCAGCAGCGGACTACAAAATCCAGTACATACCTATACTTTTGCGGGTAGCTTTACGGTTAGTCTGATCGTTACGGATGCCAATGGTTGTACGGATGTGCTGGCGCAGAACGCTTTCATTGATGTCAATCAGACGCCAAATGCCAATTTTGTCCCTGACAACGCTTTTGGCTGTGTCATCCCTTTTACGGTCAATTTTACCAGTCAATCTACTACTCCTGGCTTAATACATAGTTGGAATTTTGGTCTTGCGGGAGCGACTTCGAGCACCCCTTCCCCCTCCTATACTTACAACAGTAATGGCGTTTACAGCGTCATACACATTGTCTCAGATACTTTAGGCTGTGCTGATACAACGGTCAAAATCAACTTGATCAATGTCGGAGTCAATTCGGTCAGTGTGCAGGTCAGTGATAGCGTGGTCTGCGTGGGAGAGCCTATTACTTTTACTTCTGGTGCGCTTCCGGGTTCGTCGGTTTCATGGAATTTTGATTTTAACAATGCCACCAGTTTTTTGCCTTCGACCATTTTTACCTACAATGTTGCGGGTGTTTACAATGTCACCACCTCTATCAGTGACCCCAACGGCTGTAATTTTAATTCCAACCGTACCATAGTCGTCAACAATCCGCCGGTCGTAGATTTTGCAGTTTCTGATACCCTTTTCTGCGATCCGCCTTTTACTGTTAATTATACGCCTAGCATAACGGGCAGTGGTCCTTTTACCTATCAGTGGTCATTTGGTGGTGGAGGGGGATCGACTTCGGCTAACCCTACTTTTACTTATCCGGTACTGCCCATCAATGCTCAACCCTATGAGTATGATATCAGTGTCATCGTTACCGATGCCAATGGCTGTCGATCTACTCGTGCTTATAATGATCTCATCGTTACGGGTCAGACTGAAATGAGCTTTATTGCCAATCCTACTGAAGGTTGTGCACCATTAATGACCGGTTTTTTTGGATCAGGCAATTCTACGGATCTCTTTGTTGATTGGCGCTGGGACTTTGGAGACGGTAATATCGATAGCATACAAAACCCTAACCATATCTACCAGACGACAGGGACTTGGGATGTGCAGTTGATCGGAACTACAGAACTGGGTTGTATAGATACCCTCTTGCAGCCAAACTTTATCCAAGCGGGCGATACGCCTACGGCTGACTTTACGGTCGATACGCTCGTCAATTGTGCCAGTAATGGGCATCAGTTTACCAACCTCTCTATAGACGCGACCAATTATTTTTGGGACTTTGATGATGGAGTTGTCTTTGAAGGCGAAAATCCCTTTCACAATTTTGTCGATACGGGCTATATGGATATCACTTTGATTGCCTATGATCGAGGTTGTCCTGATACGATGATCAAACCCCTTTATTTGTACGTTCGGGGACCGATTGCCAATGCCAGCCCCCCCTTTTTGGTCATCTGTGATAGTCCCGCGGTGGCCCAATTTACAGACTTCTCGATCGCGGCGATGGACTATTATTGGGATTTTGGCGATCCTTCGACCCTGGCCGACACCTCCAATTTGCCCTCTCCTACTTGGGAGTATCTCCAAGAGGGGATTTATATCGTTCAACTAGTCGTTACCAATGACACCAGCGGATGCGCCGATACCTTGATCCGCTCTGTAGGCTACGAAACAATTGAAGCAGATTTTGCCGTAAACAAGACCTACGGTTGTGATCCCGTTACGATACAGTTTTCCTCACTCACTCCCAATGCTACAGGCTGGCGTTGGGATTTTGGGGCCGGCGGTCTGCCTACTTTTGGTCTTCCCAACCTCAATAATACTTATCAAGGTGTGGGAAATTATTTTGCTACCCTTCGCACGACCAATTCGATTGGCTGCCACGACGATACCACTATGGGCCCGCTTTCTTCTTTTAGGCCCAATGCCAATTTTAGCTATTCCAATCAGACAGTTTGTGCGCCCGATAGTGTGGTTTTTACAAATCTAAGTACCTCATTAGCCCCAATTTCGTCTTATCTCTGGAACTTCGGTACGCCCGGGGCGAACGCTACGATCCCTAATCCGACCTTCAACTATGCGATTCCGGGCAATTTTACCGTCAGTCTCACCGTAACCGATACTGCGGGTTGTAGCGATAATCATTTCCTTTCCCAACCCATCATCGTTACTCAGCCGCAAGCAGACTTTAGCACCGCTTTTCCTACCAATTGTATCAATAATCCGCTCCTTTTCGATAATCTCTCCAGCGGTACTGGCCTAGTTTATCAGTGGGATTTTGGTGACAATACTACTTCTGCCCTACAAAATCCAACCCACAGTTATATTCAAAATGGAGTTTTCACCGTCAGTCTGATCATTACAGATTTTCAAGGCTGTAGTGATACATTGATTTTGCCCAATTATGTGCGTATAGAGCCACCCATGATAGATTTTGTGGCAGATACTTTACAAGCTGATTGCCCTCCTCTCAATGTTAGCTTTACTTTTAGCGGATTGTCCAATCATATTTTCAATCAGTGGGATTGGGACTTTGGTGATATGGGCGTAGGCGCTGGCCCTAATCCGGGGCATATTTATACTGCGCCGGGTGTCTATACGGTCACTTTGGTGGCGACGGCTCCTTCGGGTTGTCGAGACTCGGTAGGCTATGACAATTTGATTCAAGTTGGTGGTCCTACGGGAGACTTTACTTTTACCCCCCAACAAGCCTGTCCAGGCATACCGATCAACTTTAGTGGTACAGGGACCGATGTCGCCGTTTATCGCTGGGACATAGGCGGAGGATTCCTGCCTGTGGGCCAAAATGTTTCTCAAATATACCCCTTGCCGGGGATCTACAATCCGGTCTTGATCGTCGAAGATAGCAATGGTTGTCAGGTACTCGTACCTCCGGTCGCGACTTTGACGATACATCCGGCTCCTATCGTCGATTTTAGCGCTAATTTCCCCACGCTTTGTGATAGTGGATCTGTCAATTTTGCGGACTTGTCCAGCATCATTACGGGTTCCTTATCCACTTGGGATTGGGACTTTGGAGACGGAGTAGGAGGGAGCAGTTTGCCCAATCCTACTTACAATTATACCCAGGCCGGTGTCTATAATATTAGCTTGGCGGTTACGAGTGCTCTGGGTTGTGTGGACTCTTTGACACAAAACGCATTAGTAGAAGTTTTCCCCTCTCCGACCGTAGAGATAGGCGTTTCAGATAGCATCGGTTGTGAACCTTTTGCGGTACAGTTTACGGATTTGTCGCCTTCGTCGAACGCTCCCACCCAGACTTGGTTTTGGACGTTCGGCCCGGCCGGAAGTGCAAACAATACCCAAAATCCAAGCTTCACTTATCTGCAAGACGGACTCTATACGGCGAGTCTCAGCCTGACCGACATCAATGGCTGTGATGCGACCACTACCCAGGATATGCAAGTGTGGCCGATTCCGGAGGCCGATTTTATCAGCCCCGATACCCAAGGCTGTGCACCATTATTGACCCAATTTTTGGATCAAACCCTTACCGCCGTCAACTGGCAATGGGATTTTGGCGACAATACGCCTCCCTCATTTGATGAAGACCCGCAGCATTTATACGCCAATGATGGCTTTTATGATGTGAAACTCAAAGTCGCAGATGCCAATGGTTGTGAAGATTCGGTCATTAAGACTGACTATGTCCGCTTGCAGCATCCAGTGGCTGATTTTGCGTGGAGTGATTCGGTGATCTGTCCTTTAGAGGTGGTTGATTTTACGGATTTGAGTAGCGGACTCTGGCCTTTGCTGACTTGGGATTGGACGTTCGGCGATGGAGCCCTGAGCACTCAACAAAACCCTATCTACCCCTATCCCAATCGAGGGCTTTACGATCCCCAACTGATCGTTATTGATATTTATGGTTGTCGCGATACGATACTTAAATCGGGCGCGGTCGAAGTGCTCTTGGATGTTATCCCAAGGGCGCCTGAAATCAGAAGTGTCTCCGTACGAAATGCTAGTAGCGCTACGGTCCGTTTCGATACGTACAGCAATGTCAATCGCGATTTTGGTGAGTACATCGTTCAGCGTCAGGATGCGGGCGGGATATGGCAAGTAGTCTTTACTAGCACCGACGTTCAAACCACAACTTATACCGATCTAGGCCTCGATACCGAGCAAAATAGCTATTGTTATCGCCTGCTGGTAAGCAATCATTGTGAGTCGGTCTCGCCCGCGGCGAACGCTCAAACCCATTGTACGATTTTGCTTAGTACTACGCCTCTACAAGAAGCGGTGCAATTAGATTGGTCGGCCTATGTGGGTTGGGCAAGTATAGATCGCTATGAAGTCTATCGCGTCGCCAATTATGGGACCGCCCAGAGTCAATTGATGGCCAATTTGCCCGGCAATCAACTGACTTGGACCGATACCAATACTGTATGTGCTGAAGAGATTTTGTACCGGGTCTTTGCCTATGAAACGACTACGGGCTATCGCTCGCTTTCCAATGTAAGTAGCGCGACGCCGATACATGACTTGCCTTCAGAACCTTTGCATATACTCCGTACTACGGTGGTGGATGATAATTTTGTCAATCTCAGTTGGGAGACTCCTCCGTCGGTATTATATGCGAGTGAGCTCGTGATAGAGCGTGATGCAGGCAATGGATTTGGAGATTGGTATCGCCAAGCGATCAGCGACCCTACTACTAATGTCGATGATCTAGATGCTGATGTGCATGAGCGCTCTTATCAATATCGCGCTTTTGTAGAAGACAGTTGTGGTGACCGTAGCCCGATTGGTCGAGTCGGTACGAGCATCTATCTCCGCGGATTTCGGGAAGATGGGGTAATCTACCTCAATTGGAATCTCTACGAAGAGTGGGCCAACGGAATAGATTATTATGAGCTGAGTGCCTTCAATGAACAAAGTCAACAATATGAGTTGATCGATCGCATAGACGCTGATTCCAGTCGTTACGAGGATCGTAAAACGGACTGGCAGCAAGGAAGTCTCTGTTATCGGATCACGGCTTGGGAGTCAGGAGGCAATGTTCAGCAAAGCTTGTCCAATGAGGCCTGTGTTGTTTTAGAACCCCTGCTATTTGCGGCCAATGCATTTACCCCCAATGAAGACGGATCTAATGATTTTTTCCTCATTGAGGGTGTATTCCTGGAAGCTTACGAGCTGCGGATTTACAATCGTTGGGGTAGGCAACTATTTACCTCTAACACGATAGGCGCGGCATGGGATGGTACTGCGGATGGTAGCCCCGTCCAAGAAGGCGTTTATGTGTTCATCGCAGAGGGCCTAGGCTACAATGGTGATCGTATCCGCAAGGTGGGGACGGTGACACTGATTCGATAAGGTCTAATCTTGATGATCGCCCGTATCATGATGAGAAAGATGAGTTGATTGATGGCATCTATTGCCTATAATTTGAAGGATTTACGCTGCTACCGCAAATTGATTTCAATAGAAGACTTTTGATCTTTTATGTATTTGATTATCAGTAGTTAAGACATCTAAACCAAGCCACAAACATGAAAACACGCCTACTTAGTTTTTGGAATGGAAAGAGTTTGGGATTTCTCCCCCTGCCCCCTCCAAAGGGGGAAAACCTACGTTTTGCGAAGCAATATCCCCCTTTGGAGGGTCCCGTACTGTTGTCGGGAGGGGGAGGACTTCAACGACCCTTATGGCTTTGTCTAGCCTTTCTCTTCTCATTCACTACGCTCCAAGCCCAAGTCAGCATCAGTGCTGATCAAAATAGTGGCTGTGCCCCCTTTGTGGTGACCTTTGCGGCTACAGCGCCGAACGCCACCTCCTTTCAATGGGACCTCGGCAATGGTAGCTTCTCCAATCTTCCCAATCCGGGAACGACCTATCTTTTGGGCGGGAACTATGATGTTATCCTGACGGTAGGCTTTGCAGACGGCAGTAGTCAGACGGTCACTGAGACGCAGTTTATTCAGGTCTTCAATAGTCCAGAGGTAGATTTTACGGGTGGTCCCAGTCCGGTATGTCAGGATGCTCCGGTGAGTTTTACTTCACAGGTGCAAGTTGGTTCTGCTGCGATTACAAATTATTTGTGGGACTTTGGAGATGGCTTTAGTGGCAATCAAATCAATCCTACACATGCTTATGGACTAGGAGGGCTTTTTGGCGTTACCTTACAGGTTACGGACATAAATGGTTGCTCTGATCTCCTCTTTAAGGCCAACTATATCAGCGTCAATGCGACTCCTGAGGCAGAGTTCTCAGCGGATAAAACAGTCGCCTGCGACCCGCCCTTGACCACTCAGTTTACCAGTCTTACTACCCAACTTGGACTGACGCATGCTTGGGTGCTTGATGGCGCGGCAAATACCTCTGCTTTGATCAATCCGGCTTATACTTATACTGCCAATGGTAGTTATACAGTTAGCCATACGGTAACCGATGCATTGGGCTGTACTCAGACTGTTACTAAAGCTGCTTTCGTGCAGATCGGACTCAATGCGGTCAGTATTCAAGCCAGTGATACGGTAATCTGCCCGGGAGATACTGTCCAATTTTATTGTGGCAATCTCAATGGCACTGGAATTAGCTGGGATTTTGGCCTCGGTGGAGGGATCGTCTATGGTTGTACCCAAGAGCGGGAATACGCTACTCCAGGTCTTTATCAAGTATCCTTAAGCTTTACGGACCCTGATGGTTGTTTTTATACAGGTACGCAGACTATTCGGGTTAGTACTCCAGCCACAGCTTCCTTTCTAGCGGACCCTAATTCACATTGCCGACCGCCTTTTGTAACCAACTTTATCAATAATACCGTCAATGGATTCAGCTATGTTTGGCAGTTCGGCGATGGAACCGTCGGGACAGGATTTAGTCCTACACATACTTATCCTCCTTCTTTGGCGGCAAATCAATATGATGTAAAGCTGATTGTTACCAATGATGATGGATGTATCACAGAGCGAAAAGTAAGTGGAGCAGTACACACTGGAGCGACCATTGCTCAACCTATAATTGATGCTGCCTCCGGTTGTGCGCCACTGACGGTAAACTTCAATGATGGCAGCTTCTCGACCTCTACGATTAGTAGTTGGCAATGGGATCTCGGCAATGGTACTACTGGGAACACTCCCAGCCTCTCCACCACTTATCTCGACTCTGGTTATTACGATGTGACTTTCATAGTCGAAGATATACTTGGCTGTAAGGATACCTTCAGGCTCGATAGCTTTATCCAAGTGGGAATACCGATTAGGCCAGATTTTGAAGTGGACACGATTGTTTCCTGCGCCGGTGACTCTATTAGGTTTACCAATCTGACTCCGGGAGGTGATACCCTCAATTATGTTTGGAAGTTTGGCGATGGCGAAAATTCTCAAGCTTTTGAACCCATCCATTTTTTCAAGGATACGGGTTTTATGGATATTACGCTGACAGCCTATGATCGAGGTTGTGCTGATACTGTGCGCAAAAATAATCATGTCTATATCCTCGGCCCTGTCGCAGAATTTGATATCCCGAACCAGTTTTTTTGTGATGTACCGGCTACGATTCCTTTGACAGATGCTTCGCTCGATGCAACTGGCTGGCGTTGGGATTTTGGCGATGGAGGCATCGATTCGGTGGCTAATCCGACCCATACTTTCAATAGCTCTGGCAATTATATTATCAGATTGACCGCACGCAATGATTCCAATAATTGTGAAGATGTCCAAACCAAAGCCATTCAAGTCAAAGGAGTGGAGGCTAGCTATATTCCGAGCGTTACGAGCGGTTGCGCGCCACTGACTGTTACCTTTAACAATATCTCCCAAAACATCACCAAAAGCACTTGGGACTTCAATGCTGGCACCGCAGTCTATCTGGTGACCAGCCCAGTTTTTACTTTTACGGAGCCCGGCGTTTATGATGTCAATCTCAAAGTAGAGTCAGGCCCTCTTTGTAATGATGATACTACTATCCAGATCACAGTTTATAAACCGATTGCCTCATTTTGGCCAGATACGACTGAGGTTTGTGCTTTTGAAACGGTAGAGTTTCGGCCTTCTGTGAGTTCCTTGGCGCCAGTGGTCAACTACTTTTGGGACTTTGGCCCTGCGAGCTTGAGTTCTCCGCAAGATACTGTCAGTTATACTTATACCGACCAAGGCTATTGGGACATCACTTTGATTGTGACTGATTCGCTTGGTTGTATGGATACTGTCTTTCGCGAAAACTATATCTATGCTGGCGTACCCGTCGCAGGGATTAGTCTGGCTGATCCCTTCAATTGCCCTGACAATCTGATCGATTTTAATAATACTTCCTTTGGTACAGATTTGATCTATGCTTGGGACTTTGGCGATGGCAATACCAGTACCGCTTTTGCGCCCCAGCATACCTATACCGGTCTGGGCGTATTTCCAGTGAGTTTGTCCTTGGTGGATTCATTGGGTTGTGATACGACGAGCATAGTACCGATTACCATTGCCCAACCCCTCAGCAGTATCGCGGCGGATACGACAAGTATCGATTGCCCGCCTTTGCCGGTCCAGTTTAGTGCGACGAATCTCTCTGGCCACGATTTTGACTGGCTCTGGGACTTTGGCGATGGCAATACCTCCGTCGCTCAAAATCCTACCAAACTCTATACTGTCGCAGGAGATTATACGATCACCATGATATCGACGGCACCGACAGGCTGTGCCGATACCGTTACGCTCAGCCAACAAATCCAGATTGGAGGCCCGTCAGGTGATTTTAGTTTTACGCCAGATAATGGCTGTCCCGGTACGCAAGTAGCTTTCACGGCTCAAGTCAACAATCCTGCGATCAATTTTCAATGGGACTTAGGCGGTGGGGTGCTCACGACTACTCCCAATCCTGTCCAAACGTATCATCAGGCGGGTGTTTATCAACCGCTCTTGATATTACGCGATACGGGTGGTTGTGAAGTGTTTTTGCCAAGTAGCGATAGCCTGGTGATTTTTGAGCCGCCCCAAGCTGATTATGGTTTGAGTGATGCCGTCGCTTGCGATAGTACTACGATCTTTTTTGCCGATAGTAGCAGCAGTAACGTACCTCTTACCAGTCTGTTTTGGGATTTTGGGGTATTCGGCACTTCTACTCAAAGCAATCCATCGGTCTTTTACAATCAGCTCGGTACTTATCCGCTTACGCTCATGGTGGAGGACTCCTTGGGTTGTCGAGATACGCTTTCGGTAGCTCAGCAGATTTTAGTCGCGGCCTCGCCGAACGCTCAGTTTATGCCGAGCGACTCGGTTGGTTGTATGCCTTTGGGCTTGAGTTTTATGGATCAGTCTGCTGCGCAGAACGCTAGCCTCCAAAATTGGGACTGGACGTTCGGCGATGGAGCCGGCACCAGCAGCCAGCAAAACGCCAACTACCTCTACCAACAAGATGGGAGCTTTACAGTACAACTCCTGATCACCGATAGCAATGGATGTGTGGATTCGACCACCCGCAATATTGTTGTCAATCCATTGCCCGCAGTGGATTTTGTGGGGATTGATAGTCTTGGTTGTGCACCTCAACCGGTGCAATTTTTTGTGCAGACTCCTACCGGAGTGGATTGGGAGTGGGACTTTGGCGACGGTAGTCCTCTCGAACTTGATGAAGAACCCATGCACCTCTATACCGTCGATGGTGGTTACTCTGTCAATCTCAAAGTAACGGATGCTAATGGTTGTGTGGATTCACTGTTGAAACCTACCTATATCGTATTGGCTCGGCCGGAAGCAGACTTCTCTCTCAGTGACTCTATCCTTTGTCCGGGCGAAAACCTCATTTTGACTGATCAGAGTAATACGTTTTGGCCTTTGGTCTCTTGGGATTGGGACTTTGGTGATGGAGTCGGTACGAGTACGCAGGCCGATCCTACTTATAACTATAGCAATGCCGGAAGCTACGATCTACGTTTGCGAATCGTGGATTCGCTGGGTTGTAGCGACGAATTGATCGTTCCTAATGCCGTCAGTGTACTTTCTGACTTAGTACCCGCCGTTCCTGAAATCATCGCGGTGAATGTGCTAGACAAGCAAGCCATTCAAGTACGCTTTAGGGCTTATAACAATGTGAGGGACGATTTTAAAGACTATACGATCTATCGCTCCGATGATGGCATCACCTTCAATCCGGTCCAAAGCCTCACCAATGTGCAGGATACCATCTGGCTCGATACAACTGTTGATACCGAAAGCACCGATTACTGCTATCGCTTGATGGTGGGCAATCTTTGCGATCAAAGTTCGCCCTTGACCAATAGCCAAGAGCACTGCGCCGTATGGTTGCAATCCTTTACGGATGTAGATCAAATCCGCTTAGAGTGGACGCCTTATCTGGGCTGGGATGCAGTGGATCGCTATGAAATATATCGGGTCAATAACTATGATCCAGCGACGGCTGTGTTTTGGACAAGTTTGCCAGGTAATCAAACGTCCTTTGTCGATACGTCTATGTTTTGTTACGATAGCGTAACATATCGAATCCAAGCGTTCGCCAATGGCGCGATCAATAGTTGGAGTAATATCGCCATCGAAGCGCCTCAACATCTAGGCCCACCGATCCCGATGCATATGGATTTGGCCACGGTTACTATGGATAGCTTTGTCTATCTGGAGTGGGGAGGCGTTCCCCAAGGGGATGATCTCACCGCAGTCATCTTGGAAAAAGATGCTGGCACCGGCTTTGCCGAACTCCTCCGCCAAAGTCCGTCAGACTTTAATCGTATCTATCAAGATTTTGATGTGAACGTAAACAGTCAGGCTTATCAATACCGCATCTCAATAGAGGATACTTGCGGAGATCGTAGTCCGATGGGGCGTTTGGCGACTAGCCTCCATCTCCAAGTGGGCAAAAACGAAGGTCAAGTTCAACTTAGTTGGAATTTATATGAAGACTGGGCCGAAGGGGTCAAAGAGTATATCGTCGAGGTCTATAATGAAGATAATGCGCGTTGGGAACTTTGGGTAAGTAGCAAAACTGATTCACTCAGTCGCGCGATCCCAGATTTTTACCAGCGTGAATATTGCTTTAGAGTGTGGGCGCGAGGATTTGAGTCTTGGCAGCGGAGTTTGTCTAATGAAGATTGCATCCCTGCGGGGCCGATCGTATTTGTTCCCAACGCCTTTAGTCCCAATAATGACGGTAAAAACGATCTTTTTGATGTGCAGGGATTATTCCTAGCGGACTTCGAAATTCAGATTTTCAATCGCTGGGGTCGTCAGGTCTTTGCTGCGCAGAACGCTGCCTCAAGTTGGGATGGTATGAGTGGAGGAGAGGCCGTTCCCGAAGGCGTCTATATCTATGTCATCCGAGGAATCGACGAATATGGTGATACCATTGAACGCAACGGGACAGTAACGCTGGTACGGTAGGGACAAATTTTCTACCTTTGGCAAAATTTTCGACTACCCATGAAGATTAGCTATAATTGGCTGAAAGAATATATAGATTTTGACTATTCCCCTGCGGAACTAGGCGACGTCCTCACCAATCTAGGTCTCGAAATCGGTAAGATAGAAGAGATCGGTGGTATCAAAGGTGGCTTGCAAGGAGTCGTAGTGGGATATGTTAGCTCTGTGGAGCAACATCCCAATGCTGACCGCTTGCGTGTCTGTAAACTTGATGTCGGTGCAGAAGAAGCGCTCGATATCGTCTGCGGCGCCCCTAATGTGGCGGCTGGTCAAAAGGTCGCAGTTGCTACTGTCGGTACAATATTGTACCCTTTTGGCTCTGAGGATCCGCTCAAAATCAAAAAAGGTAAAATCCGTGGCGAAGTATCTCTCGGGATGATTTGCGCGCAGGACGAACTCGGTATTGGTACGGAGCATGACGGGATCTTGGTATTGGATGAGGCAGCCGAAATCGGTGCGCCAGCCATTGGATACCTCGAATTTGAGCAGGATTTTGTCCTTGAGATCGACCTGACTCCCAATCGGATTGATGGTGCTTCTCATTATGGAGCAGCGCGTGATGTGGCCGCATTTATGCGAACGCAGGCTCGTTTACCTGAGATCAGTCTGAAAGAGTCTGACCTCAAAGGTGCCAATCCTATACCCGTTACTATTGAGGATCAGGAACGTTGTCGTCGTTATGCCTCGATTTATATCGCGGGCGTTAGGGTTAGCGAGAGCCCCGAATGGCTCAAAAAACGTCTCCAAGCGATCGGTTTACGTCCGATCAACAATATCGTGGAC
This sequence comes from Bacteroidia bacterium, assembly GCA_045106675.1. Taxonomy (GTDB): domain Bacteria; phylum Bacteroidota; class Bacteroidia; order J057; family J057; genus JBCAWW01. The sequence goes on along the minus strand of JBGCFA010000089.1, from coordinate 1,181 downwards.
ATCACTAACTATGTGCTCCACGAACTTGGGCAACCGATGCATGCATTTGATGCCGATCAATTGAACGGCAAGCAAATCATCGTCAAGACTTTGCCCGAGGCTCAGAAGTTTACGACCCTCGACGAAGTCGAACGCGAACTTTTGGCTGGACAAGACCTGATGATCTGTGATGCAGAGAAACCACTTTGTATTGCGGGTACGATGGGCGGCATCAATTCGGGCGTTACTATGGAGACTAAAAATGTCTTCTTGGAAGTCGCTTGGTTTGATCCGGGTACTGTGCGCAAGACTTCTAAGCGATTAGGCATTTCGTCTGATTCGTCCTTCCGCTATGAGCGTGGGGCTGATCCGGCGATGATTCCAACTACTGCGATGAGAGCAGCTAGTTTGATCGTAGAGCTGGCTGGAGGTACTGCCTCGGAGATGAATGATGTACAGTATGGCGATTTTGCGCCTTATGCTGTAGATCTTTCGCTGCGCAAAACGACTCGTATCGTCGGTCAGGACCTCGGTAAAGCAGAAATTATAGATATCCTCAAGCATCTAGAGATAGGCGTTGTCGAAGGCAAAGACGGCGATACTTTGCATCTAGAAGTGCCTTTTTATCGGGTTGATGTCCAGCGTGATGTCGATGTGATGGAAGATATATTGCGGGTTCATGGCTATAACAATGTGGCCTTGCCGGAGCAGATGAGTTCTGCAATCCAGTATGAACCTTATCGGGATGCTTTCCGCTTGCGCGAAAACTTTTCCAATCGATTGAGTGCGACTGGCTTTTATGAAGTATTGAATAACTCCCTCGTCAATGAGGAAGAAGCGGCAGAAGATGCCGTACATATTGTCAATCCGCTAGGCCCCGAAACGGGCATCATGCGTCAGTCTCTTTTGCCGGGCATTTTGGAAAATATTCAGTTTAACCAAAATCGCCAAAATGAAGACCTTGCCTTTTATGAGTTTGGAAGAACTTATTGGGAAGACGAGGATGGCTATCATGAGCACGAATGGATGGCCATCGCCCTTACAGGCCAAAAGCATCCAACTCATTGGGAGGCCAAGAGCCCTAAGGTAAACTTGGGTACGCTAGCGCGTGAAGTGGAGCGTATTCAGAATTGGTTTGGCTTCCGAGGTGAACTAGAGGAAACCGATCAACCTGATCTTGCCTATGGACTTTCGCTCGTCGT